>DASQJI010000512.1:0-15499 GCA_035631175.1 Parafilimonas sp. | reverse complement strand
ATCTATGCAAAGGCAAAGATTCCTTCAGGGCTTGGCGCTCCGGAAGGAGATCTTTTAGACCGGATGAAGGCGCTTGGAAAACTTCCGCTTGTACATCAGCCCGGTGAACGATGGACTTACGGCTTGAACACAGACCTGCTTGGCTGTATCATTGAAGTGATCAGCGGAATGAGCCTCCAGGATTTTTTGCGAAAAAATATTTTCGCACCGCTTGGCATGAATGACACGTGGTTCAATTTGCCGGAAGATAAATTCGACAGGCTCGCTACCGTTTACACCGAAGATTCTCTGCAACATGTTGTTCTTTGGAGCAAAGATCACTCCGGTATCGACCCTGATTACCCAAAATACAAGAAACATTATTTTTCCGGCGGCGCGGGGTTGTCATCAACAGCTTACGATTATGCTATCTTTTTGCAAATGATAATGAACGGGGGAATTTATAATGGTAGACAAATTCTTTCACGCCGTGTCGTCGCAATGATGCTGCATCCGCAACTTGATTCATCATTTAATGGCAAAAATAATTTTGGGTTGGGTTTTGAAATTGTGTCTGATAAAGGAGCGGCCGACGGCGCGCGCAATGAAGGCAGTTTTGGATGGGGCGGATACTTTGGAACAACATATTGGTGCGATCCGAAAGAGCACCTGGTATGTTTGCTGATGACCCAGCAGACACCCGACAGTCATGGAGACATCGAAGTGAAATTCGAACAGTTGGTTTATGCGAGTTTGAAATAATAAGCCGATCTTGAAAATAATTGCTATGGAATGAATTAAAGCTGCATGAGAAAAAACCGATTAGAAGCCTTTAGCGACGGCGTGTTGGCCATTATCATAACGATCATGGTTCTCGAACTAAGAGTTCCGGAGGGTGCAAACTGGCAGGCTCTTAAACCATTGTTCCCCGTATTTCTCAGCTACACGCTGAGTTTTATCTTCATTGGCATTTACTGGAACAATCATCATCATTTGATGCATGTGGTTAAGCACATCAGCGCGGGCATTATGTGGGCAAACCTTAATCTTTTATTCTGGCTATCGCTGATCCCTTTTGCCACGGGCTGGATGGGCGAAAATCATTTTGAGCCATTTACGGTCGCACTATATGCGGTGCTGATGGTATTCTGCGGTGTCTCGTACAACATATTGCAGATCGTGATCGAAAAATGCCATAAAGAAGACCAACGTCTAGCCAGCATCATGCAGCGGCAAAGAGGGAAAGGCATAGGTTCCTTATTTCTTTACAGCGCGGCAGTGCCCCTTGCATATGTAAATGCAATTATTTCGGGCGCTTTGTTTGTACTTGTTGCTGTGCTATGGTTGATACCTGATAAAAGGATCGAACAACTTATGGCTGAATGATGTTGCATCTGCAAACGTTGGACTCCCAAAGTTTCGAATAAAGAATACCATCATCATCGCGCTTGCAATTCACTTACATCCCAATACGAATCCACGCCACCGTAATCAGGGCAAAAATGTATTTCGTGTAAGTTATCCCAGGCGGAATCAGAAGCAGGTAACTTAACCCGGTACGAACCAGGCCGAAAAATCAATTTGCCAACAAAGAGATTACGATAGTATCTGTCGGTGCCACCTGAAAGTGCAGAAGGAAATTCGATCGTCATCTTTTCTTTCGTGCTCGCGCGAATAATTTCGAGCCAATGCGTGTCGCTCAGGCCGTGGTATCCACCTACATAAAACCTGGTTGTGGCAGAATCGTCGCACGTTAATACGTCCAACATAATATCACCTGCTGCTGGTTTAACCGGTATGAGCCGATATGGTTTGTCATTTTTCGTGATCACCTTGCCTGCATCATCCGTCACCGTGAACGCGTAAAAATAACCAGGCCACTGTGCATGTGCAAACGTGGGAATTAATAAACAGAAGAGGAGTGTTCTCATTTTTTGAAAAGGTAACTATTAAGGTAAAGTTATTTTATCACATTAGCGTAAATGAAATATGAATACTTATTTCTTACTTTGCAGTACGAATGAATTGAATGCTAAAGAAATTTATTTCATTACTTCTGCTAATAATTTTCTTATCCGGCGCCGGCGGCGGCCAGGTGATCCATTCAATTTTTCATAAACACCCCGGCTTCGATTATACACAATCATCCGTCTCAATAAGCTCGCCGCGGACATTTTGCAATGCCTTGCAACTTATACTCCCGGAATTCTCTGAATCAGTTGCCTGCGGCATTCCTCCGGCTATTATTGCAGAAGGAAATTTCTTCGCCGACGTTCAACCATCGATAAGCCACTATCACTTCTTTAAGACCTCAGACCGCGCCCCACCAGTTTTAGCTTAAATCGTTTCAAAGCTTAGTCGCGACGCGACTGCAATTGCAGCTTTCATTAAGCTAAAACTGTTTATATGAACTTTATTCGACAATCGAAAAATCGCATCTACATATTCTTACCCGTCGTGGGCTCGTTGATAGCAACGATCGGTGTAGCGCAGGATAGTTCTGGTGTGAATCCTGCCGATTCTGCCCTGTTAAAGCAGGTTGAAGAGCAAATGAATAACAACGCTGACCAAACTTCCCCTCCGGCGCAGCCACGTTCAAGCCTTTCATTCAATCCGGACATCGGAGTGATCGGCGATTTCCAGGGTTCATACATAAGCAAGGGTGATAAGAATTTTGATATGTACCTCAATGAGACGGAGATCTCGTTGCAGGCAACCGTGGATCCTTATGCGCGCGCAGATTTTTTTCTTTCATTCGGACGTGATCCGCAGACCGGTAAATACGGCGCCACTGTTGAAGAAGGATATGTAACAACGCTGTCTTTGCCGGCAAAGCTCCAGCTAAAGGCAGGAAAATTCCGTGAAGCTGTTGGCCGGATCAATCCAACGCACCCTCATGCACTTCCGTTCATCGACCTGCCAAATGCGTACGTAAATCTTTTTGGCGAAGAAGGCCTCAATGATGAAGGCGTATCGTTAAGCTGGCTCGTTCCGAATAATGCATTTTACCAGGAGCTGGTCGTGCAAACCACGTCCGGCTTCTCCGAATCGCCGGCATTTGCACGAAGTGAAGGAAATCATCTTGTTTATCTCGGCCATCTAAAAAATTTCTTTACACTGAGTGATAACGCAACACTTGAATTGGGTATCACCGGCATTTCGGGACCGAATGACTCGGCGCGCACGACCAACATTGCGTCCGGTGATCTCACGTATAAGTGGAAGCCCGTTCAAATGAACACTTATCGGTCTCTCACCTGGCAAAGCGAATTCTATTATACGCACAACAACGTCAAAGAGGACCAGGCCGTGAATTCGATCGGCTTATATAGTTTCCTGCAATATCAATTAGCAAAGCGGTGGTTTCTTACCGGCCGGTACGATTACGGACAAAAGCCTTACAATAAATCGATACAGGAGCAGGCCTATTCGCTCACGGGCGGTTGGTATGCGACAGAGTTCTCTAAGATCGAACTTGAAGGAAAGACAACGGACGATGATATCGAACCCAGATTTTACCAGGCATGGTTGCGTTGGATATTTGTGATCGGAGCTCACGGAGCACATCAGTATTAATAAATCAATTTGAAAATTTGAAAATGAAAACGAACATGAAAAAGATCCTGATAATTCTTGCATTCACTTCGGTATTTTTTTGCGCCGAGGCGGGCACGATAAAAGTGGTCACAACTTTAACCGATCTGAGGAGTATAACGGAGCTGATCGGCGGTAATAAAGTTTCTGTAACATCCATAGCAACCGGGTACCAAAACCCGCATTTTGTAGATCCGAAGCCGAGCTATATCATCAGCTTGTCAAACGCCGATTTATTTGTAACGGTAGGCCTCGACCTGGAAACGGGTTGGTCACCGCAATTGCTTGCAAGTTCGCGAAACACAAAAATTCAAAAGGGAGCCGCGGGCTATGTAGACGCATCAGAAGGTGTTGGACTTCTGCAGGTGCCGACTTCTGCAAACCGGGCGGAAGGAGACATACATATTTACGGAAACCCGCATTATTGGCTTGATCCAATGAACGGTAAAGTGATCGCACGAAATATTGCAAACGGCCTCGAAAGAATTGACCCGTCGAATAAATCAACATACGAAGCAAACCTGCAGGCATTTTATAAGAACATCGACGCAAAAATGCAGGACTGGCAGGCAAAGATGGCCCCGTTCAAGGGCACAAAAGTCATCGCCTACCACAACGAATGGGTTTATTTTGAAAAACGTTTTGGGCTGCAGATCGTTGATTTTATGGAGCCGAAACCAGGCATCCCTCCCACCCCATCGCAACTGGTAAAGGTTATTAATGAAGTAAAATCAAATAACATTAAAGTAATAATTTCATCGCCTTATTTCACAACGTCATCATCGGATGTCGTGGTGAAACAAACTGGCGCAAAAGCAGTAACGCTTGCTACTTCTGTCGGCGCGTTTGCTCCCGTGAAGAATTATTTTGATTTGTTTGATTATGATATAGCACAGCTAACAGCAGCGTTGAAATAATAGATTGCATTGCAGATCTCTCCTTACGTCAAGATGACAATTACGCCTTCCTTCTGAGCGAAGACACTTGTCATTCCGGTTTGGAAACGAGAAGTCTGCAAAGCAAAAACAACGATTATTCCACAGAAAAAATAGAATTCATGTTTCAAATGTTTCAGTTGCCGTTCATGGTGCAAGCCTTTGCAGCAGCGGTTATCACGGGAGTTTTATTATCGTACCTGGGTGTTCACGTGGTAGGAAGGGGAATCGTGTTTGTTGACCTCGCACTTGGACAAATTTCTTCGCTCGGCGTTGCATTCGCGGCTTACATAGGAAAAGGCCTCACTTCCATTCCACTTATTTTCACGTTGGCCGGGGCGCTGTTGATGTCATTCATAAGTATCCGCGACAAGCGATTGAAACAGGAAGCCATTATCGGCATCCTCTACGCATTTGCTTCGGCCCTCACTGTATTGCTCATCTCAAAGACGCCACACGGCGATTCGGATATACAGGAGGTCTTGTTTGGAAGCATCCTCTCGGTAAGCTGGCAGCAGATCTCTTTATTGGGAATAGTGTTTGGGGCCATTGCAATATTGCATCTCGTTTTTTTCAAAAAATTTTTCTCGCTTACTGAGTCGTTTGAGAGTGGCGACAATCACCTTGTCGGCATCTTCAACATCTGGAATTTCCTGTTTTATATTTCGATTGGACTGGCAATCGTTTTTGCAGTTAAGATCAATGGCGTGATCCCGGTCTTTTCGTACCTCATTATACCTGCGGTGTCCGCAATACTGCTCACAAAAAACAAGTTTGGTGTCCTTATAATTGCATTCATTATAAGTGTTATCGCAGGCTTTGTGGGATTGAATTTTTCATTCCACTACGACTTTCCTGCAGGCTCTTCGATCGTCGCGATCCTCGGTGGTATTTTTATCCTGGCCGCCGTGTATAATATCGTCTCACATATTGGCAACCGAACACCAAAAACACATTAGCGTCAATCCCTCTCAGTTTGCGCCTCTTTGAAGTCCTGTTCGCCTTCAACATCCTGCGGCGTTATTACCTTATTGTCGTTTTCGTTGAAGGGATTTTTCACATTTAACTTTTGCTGATCGCTTTCTCGATTGGTGTTTTTTTCGTTTTGACCAGCTTTCGCTTGTTCATTCTTATTATCCTTATCCATAACAAACAGTTTCTTTAACTGTGATAAAAATTAAGCCAGAGTTGGGCGAAGAAGGTAGCAAGTTGACAAGTTAACAAGGTGTTTATCTGCAAATTAATGTTGACCGGCATTGCTGCAATAATTCTATTTTTACCGAAAGGAAGAGAGGAACTGTGATCGATATCATTACTTTATTACCCGACAACATAGCCAACCAGATCGCAGCCGGCGAAGTGATACAGCGGCCTTCGAGCGCAGTGAAAGAACTACTCGAAAACGCGGTCGATGCAGGTGCAGACCGGATCCAACTTTTCATAACAGACTCAGGAAAAACTTCTATACAGGTTATCGACAATGGCAAAGGCATGAGCGAGACCGACGCACGGATGTGTTTCGAGCGTCATGCCACGAGCAAGATCAAAAACATTGAAGACCTTTTCCAGATCCGGACCATGGGATTTCGCGGCGAGGCATTGGCGTCGATCGCGGCTGTGGCGCAGGTAGAATTGAAAACACGAAGACCGCAGGACGAGCTCGGAACATTTCTTGAAATTGAAAACAGTGGCGTCCGCAAACACGAGCCGTGCGCGTGCGCTTTTGGCACAAACATTTGCATGAAGAATCTTTTCTTCAACGTGCCCGCCCGCCGGAATTTTTTGAAGAGCAACGCTTCGGAAATGCGCCATATCGTCGATGAGTTTATTCACGTAGCACTTGCGTTCCCTACCATCTTTTTCTCGCTGACAAGTAACGGCCAACAGGTTTTCTATCTCGAGGCAGCGAGCCCGAAACAACGATTCCTGCAATTATTAGGAAACCAGTACAACACAAAACTGGTCCCTGTGAAAGAGGCCACCGACTACCTCGATATCGACGGTTTTGTAGGCAAACCCGAGGCGGCCAAAAAAACACGCGGTGACCAATATTTTTTTGTGAACAATCGCTTTATTCGAAGCGCTTATCTCAATCACGCCGTAACCAGCGCGTTTGATGCGTTGCTACCGAAAGACAGCTTCCCGGTTTATGCACTATACATTGACCTTGATCCTTCGCAGGTCGATATTAATGTGCATCCGACCAAGCAGGAAATAAAATTTGAGGATGAAAAAATAATTTATGCGTTTGTTCAGGCTGCGGTGAAACATGCACTCGCGCAATTCAGCGTTTCGCCGTCCCTTGACTTTAGTTTGAATGCGGGCATCATGCAAACGGAAGCTGTTACGCAACCCTTCACAGAGGAAAAAAGAGAGACCGTAACCGCATCTGAATTGTATAAACGGTTTTCACAAAAAAACCAGGCGCACTTGATCGAGCCAGGGGACAAAGGAGAGTTAAGACACTGGAGAGATTTTTACGGAAGTGCGAATGATGGTTCACAGTTGACAGTTGAGAGACCAGAGACAAGGATCGGTATTCCCGGTTTTGAAAACCCTCAAGCGCCAACTGTCATTTGTCAACTTTTGAATACTTATATTATCGCATCTGTTAACAATGGCTTTTTGATCATTCATCAGCAACATGCGCACGAAAGAATTTTGTTCGAGAGATATACGAACGCCATTCAGGGCAAACAATCAACAACTCAACAAACCCTATTCCCGGTGACGCTTGAGCTTTCACCTTCTGACAGCGCCTTGTTGCAGGAATTGCTACCCGAATTGCAATTGCTTGGCTACCGCATTGGGCCGTTCGGTAACGGAAGTTTTATCATGCAGGGTGTTCCGGCGGATGTGTTGCAGGGCAACGAAAAACATTCGGTAGAACTATTGCTCGAACAGTTTAAACATTTCAGCAGTGAGCTTAAGTTCAGCAAACGAGAAAAATTAATTCATTGCATGGCGAGGCAACAGGCAGTAAAGGCAGGACAATCTTTGACGGATAAAGAGATGAAAACGGTGACCGAAGAATTATTTCAATGCGAAACGCCGTCAGTCGCGCCAAATGGTAACCCTGTGTTCGTGGAATTTAGTGATGACCAGTTGCTGAAGATGTTTGGGAGATGAAAGTCGAGGACGGTTTCTCAAAGACCGACATAAAGACATAGGCAGGGATGCTTAGATAACCTCTGCGCACTTATGGTATGAATGAAAAATGAATTTTCGAACGCCCTTGCCATTAGAATCCCACAGTGTGTAAAAACTGATGAGAGCGGATCAAGATTGCAAATGACGTCGCTAAAATCTCGGCAAATGGAACTGTCCCCCGGTAACGACATGAGAAGTGGTGAAGTCTGTGTAACTGACCACGGTACCTGAAAAAGTTCCCGTTACAGTATTATCGTCCATATGAGTAATAACAGCCTGCACGCCCGATGAAGCAGCTATAACCGAACTGAATTGCTCACCGGTTCCATCGTTATATGCAATGGATGCCGCAGGTCTTCCTAACACTATTGCGTCAGTATAAGTAATATTAGCCACTATCTCAGTGTCGCTGGCTATCCACATCTGCATGCCTTCGTAAATCGTGTCACTGATCTGCTTCACGCCGACCATTGAACATGTATGCAACGGAACGGTTGTTGTGAAGACAGCAGAGGCTATCTCGGAATACTCTTTGTCTACGCCATCGAGTTTAAATTTTACATAGTACTCTGCAGCGGGTGTGCTATCCTGTTCCTTCTTACATGAACTTACGGAAAGGATACAAAATGCCAAGCCGAAAAAGAGTGATGAGGTCAATTTTCTCATTGTTGAAATTTATTATTTAACCGTGCGTAAGATAGATTTCGAAGAGTTGATTCTTCTCTTAAACAACACAAAATTACCACGTCTGCAACTGGCGGCTTTGCGTCAAATGACGCAAGTTTAAAAAGTGTCGTTGTCGACAGTAACAGGATTGTACCAAAACTTTCTCCCTTAAAAAATTATTTTCAACTCAAGCACGCTTTCGGTTTTTTATACTACAAAAGATTAACAATGTAATTAAGCGGTTTGTATTTGTTGTGCGAGGAATTTAAAAAAAATCTGAACCCTGGATCGGGCGATCAGCTTCTTTCGGCAGCCCTCAACCATCTATCAGGGATCTCATTATTCAGGGCGGTATTGTAGTCTTCATCGCTACATGCAACAAACGTTTTGTCGGGCAGTTGCATCCACCATCGATGTGTTTTTTTGCTTTGTAAAAACAAAGTTTCAAAGTCGGCGAACATCAGTCGGAACTCGTTAAAGTTTTCACGCTTTTCGAGCGAAGATTCCTGCTTGCCTCTCTGAATTCCATCCATTAAATACCACAACATCTGGCTGATCTGTTTTGCGGTCAGATCGCTGAGATCCTGTTTTGGATTGTAACCATAAATGCCGATCGTGCTTGCGAGCGAGCTCATGCCGGCATACTGCATCAGCAAACACGCTTCTTCACCAGTAAACCCATTAGGTGTAACGTGATTCGCTGGTGCATGACTGTGCTGAATAGCAGTGAGATCAAACGCAAACAAGTGTGAATTGCGGATCACGGGCTCCATGGTTTCCAGGTGTTCTTTAACAACACCCAGGCGATAGCAATCAAACCGAAGCTTGTCGATCGTCTCCAGCATCGCCGGATGCACGAAATAACTTTGAAACCCGATGTGATTATAATGTCTCACAAAGTTTGGCTCGCCCGTGAACATCTTCATAAGAAAGTTATCGGCCGGCAAACTGCTTTCTGAGTCCATATCGAGGAACGCATCCACGCAGGTCGCTTCCACGATCTGCTGCCGTGCCACACAAACGTTATACTGAGCGGTCATGATATCGTGCGTGCCGCCCAGAATAACTACCTTCTTGCCAAATTCAGATAATTCCGCTATTACTTCCTGCATCGCAGCATAAGTATCTTCCAGGGTATCGCCTCGTTTTATATTACCAACATCGGCCAGTTTCACCTCGGTGTGCCAATGAAAAAGCTGGTAGAAATATTTGCGGATGGCGTCAAGGCCTGCATTGTCCGATTTTCGAACCCCGGCACCGCGCGAGTCTGCGCACCCGACGATAATGAGATCGGCAAGAGCGATATCCGGAAAACTTTTAGTAAATATTTTTGCTGAGCGGCCCAATTGGGTTTGTTTGTACGAGTCAGCGGGCAGTCCGCTCACCGGCTCTAAGAAATCAATGATGGTGTCGAGTGGGGAAAAGGCCATTGCATTTTTCAGTTGGTAACAAACATAACCAATAGAACCTTAGCATTGCCGAAATTTTATTCCCATATGTTATCAATTGGTTTAACCGGATATTAACCCCGGCCGCCTGTATGAAAAGTTGATCGAATCTATCTTTGCAAGAGATGCTGGTTTTTATCAGAAATATCTTCGTGGTGTTGATAATAGTTGCTGGAAATTACAGCGTATTTGCGCAGCAGTCTTCCGTGCAGCTCCCTTCCCTTATAACAAACGACGATACAAAAACTTCTTCAGCCGAAAACCTCAGTATTGAAAGCATCCTTCAGCACAGCATGTTTGTAAAGGTCAGCACCAACAAGAGCAAAGCGTTTGTGGGAGAGCCGGTGCTCGCGGTGTATAAATTTTACACTTCAGTGCATGGACAAGCAGTTGTAACAAAGCAGCCGGAATTTACGGGTTGCAGTGTAAAAGAACTGACTTTTGATGACGATCCGCAATCTGAGATCATTAAAGGCGAGACGTATTCATCATACATCATTCGCAAGGTGCAACTCACACCTTTGAAATCAGGTTTTCTTTCGCTGGGTGAGGCATCGGTAGACAACTATATCGAACTACCCAGCGGCTCCGATCCGTTTGTAACGGATAATTATAATATTTCAGTGAAAAATCCTGCTACATCAATACAAGTAAGTGAGCTGCCCGAAAAGAATAAACCGCGCGAGTTTTATGGCATCACCGGCATTTTCGGAATTGCAGCCTCTGCAGCAAGCAGCACAATTCCTGTTGGCGAAAGCGGCCACCTGATCGTCACCATCAAAGGATCAGGCAACCTGGATGCTGTGAACAAACCGGAAATAATTTGGCCCGTAAACACAGAACATTTTGAAGGCAACGATTCGCAGCATGTGAATAAAGATGAATTCCCGATCAATGGCGATAAAACTTTCGACATTCCATTTGTGGGTAAACATGAAGGTAAAGTGGTGATACCTCCAATCCGCTTTAGCTTCTTCAACACGTCGCTAAAAAGTTATCAAACCGTTTCTACTGACAGCATTCCAATAACTTTCACGAAAGCGCTGGCAAAAAAAGACCAGTTTGCCGATGTAGTAAATTATGATATAAGCAACAGGAGATATTTGTGGATCGTTCCTGCAATAGCGTTCACCGTTGCGTTGGTTGGATTTATCAGTTACAAAAGAGGCCGCATGCGCGTTCATGAGCAGTTGGTCGCACCGGTTTCAACCGCAACGCCTGAGCCTGTCTTTATTGAACCACCTTCATATGTGCAAATAAAGTATCGGACAGATTTCTCGCGCTATTGGCAAGACTTGCAAAATATAACAGACACAAAATCATTTTTTTCAAAAGTGAAGGACCTGCTCGGCAAAGCGATCGCAGAAAGAACAGATACCCGCGATCATTCAGATGACATTCTTTTGTCAGAACTCAAACAGAAAACGGAAAACAATCAGCTTTACGAGCGAACTGCCGCGCTTTTTGACACCTGTAATGTGAACCTCTACGCGCCTTTTGAAACCGATGCGGATCTTCATCATTACTTTATTGAAACAAAAGAGATCATAGAACAGTTGCAGGCAGAAAGTTAGTCGGTGTATTTGTAACCCACGCCTCTTACGGAATGAAAATGCCGGGGATTACGGCTATCGCTTTCAAAATATTTTCTGAAACTGAGAATAAAATTGTCGATCGTCCTTGTATTCGGATATACTTTGTAACCCCACACAGACTGTAAGATCTTTTCTCTCGTAACGACCAGGTTCTTGTTCTCGATCAGTAGTCTGAGCAACATCGTTTCTTTCTTGCTGAGCTCTACTTTTTGTCCATCTCTCAAAATCGCCTGCTGTCCTTTGAAGTCGATCGTGTTTCCGTCAAACGAATAAGTGTCGAACGCAGAATCTTTATCGGTGATCTTTTTATTTTTTCTGATCAGCTTATCTACCCGCAACAATAATTCTTCGAGGTTAAAAGGTTTGGTGAGATAATCGTCGGCTCCTTTTTTCAATCCCAGCACCCTGTCATGACCAGAATTTTTTGCGCTAAGTATCAGAACGGGTACATCGTTGTTCTGCAATCGCAAATGTTCCAAAACGCTCAGGCCATCTGTCTCGGGCAGCATAATATCCATAACGATCAGGTCAAAATATTCGTCGCCTATTCTTGAGAGGGCTTCCTTGCCGTTAAATGCGGAAGTAACCGAATAATCTTCCATCTCCAGGTTCAGCTTGAGCGTTTCATGAAGATGTGTTTCGTCTTCCACCAGCAGAATATTTGCTTTCGCATCTCTCATACTTTCGTTTTGAATTCTACATTGAAAATACTTCCGGACGGATGGTTATTTGCTACGCTGATCTTTGCTCTGTGACTCTCGGCAATGCGCTTGCAAAGATATAATCCCAGCCCCGTGCCCTTTGCTTTGCGTGTTGTTTCGCTACCGCTGCGGTAAAATTTTTGAAAAATTTGCTTCTTTTCGTCGTCCGGAACTCCACTCCCTTCATCGGTCACTTTCAGAAAAACCTTGTGGCCGTGTTTGTGGAGGTGTACGCCGACAGGTTTTTCGGCAGGAGAGTATTTGATTGCGTTATCCAGGAGATTATTAATGAGCAACTGGACCAGTAACTGTTCACCCGTAATATAAATTTCCGAACGTGCATCTTTTTCAATGATCCTCTGTGGGTATCGCATCGAAAAGTCACTGACAGTCTCTTCAATTAAGGTTGATAAATTGATTTCTTCTTTATCGGGTTGATAATTCCCGCTCTCCAATTGTGACGTAACAAGGATGTTGGTCGTTAGATCATTCAACCTGCCTGTTTCCTGCAATGTTGTTTCCATCAGCCGCAACTTTTTTTCTTCATCGAGCTTCCTTTTTTCCAGCGTTTCGACATTCAATTTTATAATGGCAATTGGTGTTTTCAATTCATGTGTCACCGCCATCATAAAATTTTGTTGCTGCCTTGATAACATCAATTGTCTTCGGGTAGCGCGATAAACGAATAATGCACCTACCAGTATGACCAGTAAAAAAGTACTGCCTTCTCCAATGTATTGGGAAGTCTTCCTTTTTTTATCCTGCAAGATGGTGTTGTATTGCTGCTTGTATGAGATCAAATTTTTATTAAGCTCGTGCACTTTTGAATCAAACAAAGCGACGTTTTGTTTTTCAAGCGCGATGAACCACCAAACGAGTGCTGCAATGATGTAGAGTAGCAGGAACCAATAAACAATCGTGATGAATTCGAGCCTTTTTCTTTTATAAACAGAGATCATACAATAGTTGCAAAATAAACAAATACATTCTTGCTATTGCTAAAAGCAATATTGGATGTTTCCATATATTTAACAACTGATCAACGCGTGCTTATGCAGTTTACAAAACCGAGGATGACGTTTAGCCAGATCATCAACATGAATTTTGGATTTTTTGGTATTCAATACAGTTTTGGATTGCAGCAAACCGCTATCAACCCGCTTTATTCATTTTTGCATGCCCAGCCCGAGCAATTACCCCTTCTAAATCTCGCAGGTCCGATGACGGGCCTGTTGATTCAGCCTCTTATCGGTGCTATGAGCGATAAAACATGGCATCCGCGCTGGGGACGCCGAAAACCTTACTTTCTCACCGGTGCGATAGGCTGCAGCTTATGTTTGTTTTTCTTTCCGTTTTGCAGCGCACTGTGGATGGCGGTTGGTTTGCTTTGGCTGTTAGACGCATCCAACAATACAGCCATGGAACCGTACCGCGCATTCATCGCAGACAAGCTGCCGAATGAACAACGGGCACTCGGTTTTCTAACGCAAAGTTTTTTTACAGGTCTTGGTATCACCCTGGCCAATGTTTCCATATTTGTTTTTCAAAAACTAATAACAGGCGAATCAAAAACATCTGCGGGCGAAAGTGGTATTCCTTATTGGGTCTACGGATCTTTTTTTGTTGGCGCTGTTTGTTCTATAGGGTCGGTACTTTGGTCTGTTTCCAAAACACCCGAGATCCCGCCTACCGATGAAGAGCTTGAAAAACTTCGCGCATATAAAGGCGGGCTGCTAGCGCCCTTTAAGGAAATCGGATCAGCAATCAGGCATATGCCCGGAACGTTGTGGCAGTTGGCTCTCGTATATTTGTTTCAATGGTATGCCATGTTCTGTTATTTTCAGTTTATCTCATTCAGTATTGCCCGTTCCGTATGGCATACCACACCCGACGGCGACAAACATTTATATGAACAGGCTGTCGGCTGGACAGGTCTCGTAAATGGCTTTTACAATGTGGTTACTTTTCTTTCTGCGTTTGCCCTCGTGTGGCTCGCAAAAAAATACACTGCGAAAAGAGTGCACGTCGTGTGCCTTGCCTTAGCCGCTGCTTCTTTGTTCATAGTGCCGCATATCGAAAACAAATATTTTTTATTTGCGCCGATGATCGGCTTCGGCATCGCATGGGCGAGCATGATGGGAGTGCCTTATATCATGGTTGTAGGCAGCATACCAAAAGAACGCTATGGAGTTTATATGGGCATAGTGAACATGATGATCGTTGTCCCGATGATCTTGCAAACACTCACTTTTGGTTATGTATATAAAAACTTTTTGGGCGACAATCCTGGCAACGCGATAAGTTTTGCAGGTGCTTGCTTATTGATCGCTTCTCTTGCAACGCTGCGCATAAAAGTGGTAAAACCAACAGAGGAAGAAATTGCAATGCCGGTAGCGGCGGGGCATTAGCAGCCCCTGCCCTAAAGGGAGAAGAGAATGATCAAAGAATGATGATGGCAAAATCTAAACAAGAATAGCATTGGAAAATCTTACCGAATACGACTCCAACAACTCCCCTTTAGGGGCGGGGGATTCCAAAATTCTCTGTATCGGTGAAGCATTGATCGATATGATCTGCACCGACAAAGGCAAAACACTTTCGGCCGGCCAAAATTTTTTGAAGAAGCCTGGCGGTGCGCCAACAAATGTTGCAGCAGCCATCGCGGCACTTGGCGGGAATGTAGAACTCGCGGCCAAGGTTGGAAATGACCCATTCGGTAAGCAACTCATCGAAGTGATGCAATCGTTTGGCGTGTCTACCAAATGGATGTTGCAAACGAACGATCATTTCACAACGTTTGCATTTGTATCACTGATGGAAGACGGCGAGCGCGACTTTGTTTTCAACCGCGGAGCCGATGGCGAGTTAAGTCGTGCAGAAATAGAGGAAATTATTTTAGATGAGTTTTCGATTATTCATTTTGGTTCAGCCACCGGATTTCTGCCCGGCCCGTTACAGGCAGCATACCAGGGATTGTTACAAAAAGCATTACAGAAAAATATTTTCATCAGCTTCGATCCCAATTACCGGCACTTGCTTTTCAAAAACAACACCCAAACATTTATTGACCAGTCATGGAATTTCCTGGAGAGTTGCAACTTCTTTAAAGTAAGTGATGAGGAAGCCTTGCTCATCACTGGAGCGGTTACGTTGAGCGATGCGGTGAAGATTTTTTTACAAAAAACAAATGCGGTTTTTGCCATCACACTTGGAAAAGATGGCACCATGCTTGGCATTAACCAGGAGACAGTTATCATTCCGAGCATACATGTGAGGCCCGTAGATACGACGGGCGCCGGCGATGCTTTTGTCGGCGCGGTGCTTTATCAACTCAGCACAATGCAAACAAATGACCTTACCAACATTTCATTTGATAACTGGAAAAACGTGATTTCAAATGCCAATAAGGCTGGCGCAAGAACATGTGAATA
>DASQJI010000511.1:0-9339 GCA_035631175.1 Parafilimonas sp. | reverse complement strand
CGCTAACAGGTTATTGAACATCATCTCCCGGAAATAATAGCTCCACCAATAATCTACGTTTTGCAAATAACCCGCACCGTGTACAAAAATTACTGCGGCATTGTTTTTTGTTCCGGCTTTTGGTTCATACACCCGAGCATAGACCTGCGCTCCATCCCGTGCGGTGAAAGTGACGATCTTTGCGTCTCTCCATGCGTAGGCTTTGAACGCATCACTCATCGCCTTGTCGGTTACGTGTACAGGTCTTGAGCCTACCTCCGTTGATTGCACGTACAGCTCCCAGGGTTTATTTTGATATGAGTACCGGTACGCAACAAATTTTTCATCAGGTGATAAAAACATTTCATAGCCGCCTGTGAACGATGTCAGTTTTATTTTGTTGGTTCCATCTACATCGATGCGATAAATGTTTTGTTTGCCAGGATTCTCTTCGTTCGTCAAAATGAAGAAATGCTTTTTGTCGGGGCTTAACACGGCATTCTGTATCTCGTACTTTCCTTGAGTGATCGCGGTGCGTGTATGTGTTTTTATATTGTAAGCATAGAGGTGTGAATAACCCGTTGCTTCACTTTGAAAATAGAAGGTGTTTGCATTTAACCATCCAAGCTTTGCAGGTTCCAGCCAGGCGATGCCCGGACCCGCGATCCAGGCTTCGTCGTGCTGACGATCAAGCAATGAAAGTTTTGCCGTCGTTGCATCAAGCTGCATGATCCACCGGTCTTTGTTATCAAGAGAAAATACATCAACAACTGCAGTGCTTCCGTCGTCGTTCCAATAAGGTCCCTCAATATAAACTTTGCGTGGCTGTTTAATGCTGTCTTTACTTTTGGCAGGATACTCTTTCAAATATTGAGGTTCGTCTGCAAGACCAGGTATCGAATCAGTGATGATCTGCAGAACCGTGTCTTTCAGCCGGTCGAAAACAAAAGACGAATATTTTCCGTCTGGCCTCCCCGCTTTACTTCTTGAGGCAATATCTTTCGTGTAACCTTCTCTGGTCACGTAAGCAGGAACAATCGTCCCCTGCACATCGTCATTTTTTTGATACAGGCGATACGTCACAAATCTTTCGTCAGGGCTGACCGTGATATTTTGTACTTCGCTGGCGCCGGTATAAATTTTCCGCAGATCTTTTTCTTCTTTGTTTCGATCGAGGAATGCTTTAGATGAGTCAGCTTTTTGAGTACGCCTATTGATAACAGATGACGTTTGCAAAGCCTGCCGCTTTAACCATTCCTGCTGTTCCGAAGCGTTTTTTTCATCTGGCGGCGCAGAACCCTTAATCAAATTCGTAAGTTGTTTCGTTTCGCCGGAAGCACTATTCCAGGCAAAAAGATTGTTGTTGGAGGTGTAAACGATGATATTGTCATCGCTCATAAAAACCGGGTTACTTTCTTCCGCAGCAGTCTGCGTAACCCGGCTGATCTTCGCGCTGCTTTTATCCAGAAGATAAATATCTTTATTGTGAGTAAAGCAGATCTTTGTCTTCAGCCGGTTATATTTTCCGGCGGCAATATCGTCAGCCATCTTGCCAGTTGAGTATGGCGCCTTGGAGATCTTGTTCGCGGCTAAAACATAATTGTACGGCGAATCGCTCGAATTTTTTTCCGGGTTCCAACGAAAGTAGATCGACTTACTATCATAACTCCACACAATGCCCGAAGGCGAAGTGCCGATCCATTTTGGATCCTGCATGATCGTTTCAACTGTCAACTGTGCATGGAGGTATGCGGGCAGAAAGATCAAGACCCAGGATATCTTTTTCATTGAGACAAATTAGTGCAATTGAAAAAACAAATAAACCGAAAGTTCAACATTCTTTTTTCCGGCAATTGCCGAATATCGCTCTCTTAAAGTGGTTTAAGCACATTCAATTCACATTTCGCTGAACCCCCTCGGACGCAGAAAAATCAAACTTGCCCTATATAACATTTTAACTTAGGTTTGCCTGCATGCCCCCGGCTGGGTATTAATTGGTTGAAACCAGGTGCATTGCATCATCCCATAAATAAGACAGTACAATGAAGTTCATCGTTTCTTCTTCTGCTTTATTAAAACATTTACAGCAAATCAGCGGCGTAATAAATGCGAATACCGTTCTGCCCATACTTGAAGATTTTTTATTCGAAATAGAAGACAAAAAACTCACGGTTGCAGCTACCGACCTCGAGACGGTAATGAGTGTGCAGATGGATGTTGAAAGCAAAGCCAACGGAAAGATCTGTATTCCTGCACGCATCCTAGTAGACTCACTCAAGAACATTTCGGACCAACCGTTGACCTTTAATATCGATAAGAACTTTACCGTTGAGATCACGAGTGATAACGGCAAGTATAAAGTGATGGGAGAAAACCCGGACAACTTTCCAAAGGCGCCGGCGGCAGATGAAGCCAACAGTTTCACGGTGAACAGCTCAGCATTGCTGAATGGTATTAATAAAACGTTGTTTGCTGTAAGCAACGATGATCTTCGGCCAGCGATGACGGGCGTATTCTTTGAACTGTCTGCAAACGCATTGCAATTTGTTGCCACAGACGCACACCGGCTGGTTCGTTATAAGAGAACAGATGCGAGCTGCCCGAAGGCGGATACTTTTATCGTTCCGAAAAAACCGCTGAGCCTGTTGAAAAATGTACTGCCGGATAATGAAGACGAGTTAAACGTTAGCTACAACAGCAATCATTTTTTTGTAACACATGATTCAACGCGTTTAAGCTGCCGGCTCATCGACGCACGCTTTCCCGATTACAAAGTGGTGATACCCGTGGACAATCCATACAAGCTAACGGTTAACAAAAATGATTTTCAAAGTGCACTTCGCCGGGTGAGCATCTTTAGTAATAAAAGCACAAACCAGGTTGTGTTGAGCATCACGGGAAGTGAGCTGCAACTTGCCGCGCAGGATGTTGATTTTAGTTTTGAAGGTAATGAGCGGATGAATTGCCAGTATGATGGCGAAGACCTGCAGATCGCATTCAATGCAAAATTCCTGATCGAATTACTAAATGCTTCAGACAGCGAAGAAGTGAATATCGAACTTTCTACTCCTAATAAAGCCGGCATCGTTAAACCATCCGAACAAGACGCCAACGAAGAGCTGCTAATGCTCGTCATGCCGTTGATGCTTAATACGTGAGGAAGCCGCGAGCTCCGAGCCTCCGGCTACGAGCTCTTCTTCAAAAAAAGTTATCACATGGATTCTTTCGCAGCTCGTAGCTGGCAGCTCGAAGCTCGAAGCTCACAGCTCACCGCTCGCAGCTCGTTTCTTATAAACATCCGGATCGTGCCTCATCATAAACCTGTACATGTAATCTTCAGGCACTCGTGTCCATCCACATTGTTCATATAAACTGTGTGCATCTTTTGTGGTGAGTATCCATCGCCTCAGGTTTTGTAATTCGGGGTCAGCCTGTATGGTTTGCATTAACCATTTGGATAGACCCTTGCCGCGATGAGCCGGCAAAACAAAAACATCTGCTACATAGGCGAACGTTGCTTTGTCGGTAACAACTCTCGCAAACCCGATCTGTTCTGCGTTATGATACAACCCAAAGCAAATGGAGTTGCGGATCGCCTTTTCTACAACATCTTTTGGAATTCCTTTCGCCCAATATGATTCTTCAGACAGGTACTTATGTATAATATTAACATCGAGTTTAGAAATATCTGTGCTGACGTGGTATGGCCCGTCGCTCACTTCATGCGTTCGGTTCATGGAAAAGTTTTTTATAGATCGTTTTTTTTGAGACCTCGATCATCGATCCGGGCTTCATGTTTCCCAGCGTAATATTTTCAATACAGTAGCGGATCAATCGTAACGTTGGAAAGCCAACTTTCGCAGTCATTTTTCGCACCTGCCTGTTCTTACCTTCTCTTAAAATTATTTTTATCCACGACGTTGGTATCGATGCCCTGTAACGAACCGGCGGTGTTCTCGGTTCTACATGTGGCGCCGGATCAAATTTCGTCACTACAGATGGTTTTGTGTTATGCGCTTTGCCTTTTATGATAAGCTGTAATCCCTGCTGCATCTGCTTTATAGCATCATCGGTGATGTCTCCTTCCACCTGGACCCAATATTCTCTTTCATGTTCGAATGATGGATTCAGTAATCGATGATTCAGTTTTGAATCATTCGTTAAGATCAACATGCCCTCACTGTCTTCATCAAGTCTGCCGACCGGATAGATGTCGCCGGGCACATCAAAAAAATCTGCGAGCGTTTTTTTTCCGGGAACTCCGGAAAACTGGGACAGCGTTTGGTACGGTTTATATACAATAAAGTAACGAAACATACAGCCAAAAAAAATCCCGCTGAAGCGGGACTTTGTATATAGATGGGTTAGTAAGTAACTGGGAAATAAAATTTCCCGACACAATATTAAAAATACTTTTCTCTTACACAAAAAATTTTTCAAACAATTTTATGCACAATTTTTTTTTCTTATGTGGATTGCATGATCAAAAAATATGATTTGAATGAACGCGTCGAACAAATTTGAATCGCATTGATCGTCCCGATCGAAAAAAATCAGCAGTCAACAACCGCTTAACTTTGCTCCACTCAAAAATTTTTATACATGAAATTTCCAACACCGGTTCCTGTTGCCTGGGTCGCTGAATTGATCCATGCGGAAATAATCGGCGATGACAGATCGCAGGCATTTGGTATAAACGAAATTCATAAAGTGGAAGAAGGTGACCTGTGTTTTGTAGATCACCCGAAATATTACAGCACGTGTTTGAACAGCGCTGCTTCTCACATTATCATCAATACCAAAGATGTTGATGTGCCCGACGGGAAAAACCTGCTGGTGGTCGCTGAGCCATTCGAAGCTTACCTGGCGATCGTAAATTATTTCAGGCCGTTTCATCCGACAAAAAGCTTGATAAGCGAAACCGCGATCATAGGTGAACGAACAGTGGTGATGCCGAACGTGTTTATCGGAAAAGATGTGAGAATAGGCACCGACTGCATCATTCAGCCGAATGTCACCATAATGGATTACACAGAGATCGGTAATAATGTAGTGATCCAGTCTTCCACTGTGATTGGCAGTGATGCTTTTTATTACAATACGAAAAAGAATCGTGACGTGTGGTACAAAAAAATGCAGAGTTGCGGCAATGTTATAATTGAGGATGATGTTGAGATAGGTGCTGGCTGCACAATCGATCGCGGCGTTACGGCTTCAACGCGCATTGGAAGGGGAACGAAGATCGACAATCTCGTGCACATAGGTCATGACACTGATGTCGGGCGCAATTGTTTGTTTGCAGGCCAGGTTGGCATTGCAGGAGCAACAACCATTGAAGATGGAGTAACACTGTGGGGACAGGTTGGCGTGAGCAAGACGCTTACGATCGGCGAGAACGTAACCGTGTACGCACAAAGCGGCGTGGCTGCTTCACTCGAAGGCAACAAAGTTTATTTCGGTTCTCCTGTAGTTGATGCAAAGGAAAAAAAGAAAGAGCTGGTATGGATCAGGCGCATACCGGAGATCTGGGAGAAACTGCAGGAGTTGATGGAGAAAAGATCTTGAGTATTTTGGTTCATGATCAAATTCATCCAGTGTTCAATTCTGAATATTCTGAATGTTCAATCCAGTTCTGAATGTTCAATTCTCAATATTCAATTGAGGTCATGGAGATTTTTCAACATCCTATTCAATTTATTAGGTTGACTTATCCGCGTTGTGCGCTGCCGTTTCTATGCCTTTGGCTATTATTGCAATTAGCTCGTGGGTCTCGTTAAAGATATTGTCAAGCTTTTTAGCAGGTTTGATCATCTCTTTTTTAATAATAATCTTTAACGCGGTCCGGCATTCTTTCAGTTCTTTTAGAACCACTCTCATCTTGTGAATAAAATCACTCCTGCTTTCAGCCGCCTGCACTTCGCCATAATTGAACGTCGGTGAATGACATGATCTGATGAGTTGGCCGGCGATGTAATTTCCCGACCGTGTCTTTGGCAGGGCCTCTACAACATCAATCATACGACAAGTAAAATTGACGAGCCGATCTTCGAGATCAAACTCTTTTTGTTTCATAAGAAGGGTTTTGGTGAGGTCTCGACAAGTTACTTATTTCTTCTCACAGTTTCCCTTGCCTTTTTAGCGCTCGGGGAATGCGCAGTCGCCAAAATTTTCCTTTTCATTAGGAACGGCGTCCATTCCGTGATTCGAAACGTATGCAATGAACATTGGTCATTGAGCATTGAACATTGAGCATTAACCTTCAGACCTCAAACCTTACCAAAGTCACAACTTGAACACCCAATCAACCATTTCCCCAATTAACCCATTAACCAATTAACCAATTAACCAACCTCAAACCTCAAACCTCAAACCTCATTGACCTTGTGCCAAACTATACGCACGCTTATCACCAAGGATCAGCAGCAACTCTGAAGAGCAAATTTTAAAATTGCCGCTCATGCTCACATACAAACCCAGCACATCCTGCTGGTTCAATGGAATTTCATCAATGCTTTCAAAACGCACATTATATTGATTAACCAGATTGGTGTAAACAGAGCCTGTGGGCCAGACCTGGGTGCCTCGGTTGCTAATGTTGATGAGTTTAAATTTTACACCGGCGTGTCGCAAACATTTATTCGCGATGATGAGCGGCTGTTCATTGCTCTCAATAAAAAAATCAACGCCGTTGATCCTTTCGTTTTCAGTTTCCACCGATTCGAGCATTGGATTTTTCTCGAGCCTGAAGTGAGTTTCCGTAGTCGGCATATCGGGTAACAGAGATTTTGCACCCTGGCTCGGTTGTTTCCCGAAATTATTAATGATTGCCTCTGCAAATTGGGTGGTATTGACAGCAGGTTTACTCTTGTCGCCAAAATCACCTGTATGAAGACCCTGCTCCAAAGTATACAATAATGCATTCTCTATTGTTACCGCGCTTTCCATCAAACCCAAATGTCGCAACATACCTATGCCACTCAGCAACAGCGCCGTGGGATTAGCGATATTTTTTCCTGCTATGTCCGGCGCCGTACCATGTACTGCTTCAAATATGCATATGTGATCACCGATGTTTGCCGATGGTGCGAAACCCAATCCTCCCACGAGGCCCGCGCAGAGATCACTCACAATATCTCCCTGCAGGTTTGTGAGCACTATCACATCGAAAGTATCCGGCCTCGTAACAAGCTTCATGCACAGGTCATCGACGATCACGTCGTCTGCTTTCAATTCAGGATAATCTTTCGCTACTTCATAAAACACTTCCATAAACAATCCGTCGGTGATCTTCATGATGTTGGCCTTATGCGCACATGTGATCCGCCGCGCATTTTTCTTTTTCGCCATTTCAAACGCATACTTGATAACCTGCATACTGCCCGGCCGCGTAATGAATCTCCGGCTCAACGCGACATCATGAGTAAGCATGTGCTCGATGCCGCCGTAGGTGTCTTCGATGTTCTCACGCACAACCGTGATGTCAACCGGAATACCGGCTTTGCTGAATACCGTGTCAACGCCGTGCAGAGTTTGAAACGTCCTTGTATTCGCGTATGTGTTCCATGTTTTACGCGCAGTAACGTTAATGCTCTTTACGCCTTTTCCTTTCGGTGTTTCCATCGGGCCCTTGAACAAAATGCCGAGGTCTTCGATCGTTTGTTTCGCTTCCGGCGTCATCCCGTTGTTGAAACCTTTGTCAAATACCCACTTGCCCATTTCAACAACTTCGTATTCGAGCGGAACATTTGCTGCGTCAAAAATTTTGAGGACAGCATCCATGATTTCTGGGCCAATGCCATCCCCTTTTGCTATTGCTATTTTTCGCATAGGCAAATTTAATATGCACGTTGATGAGTGAAATATTTATTTGGGGCTGTCAGCACCGGTGCTCATCTCAACTATTGTCCGGGCTGCTGCGGGCTTCGCTTCGCTACGGCTTCCCGCCTGTCGCGGGAGAGCCATGCCCTCCGCATCCCGCAGCCATTCAACTCTTGAAATGACTCAGCAGGATTTGCCGTTGTGGGTAACATGCGAAAAAAGTATTTTCACACTATGAATAAATCATTCACCGAATTTCCCGTTCTCACAACGGATCGATTGCGGTTAAGAAAACTTGGCCATGAAGATGCACAACAGGTATTTCTGCTTCGGTCTGATGACTCGGTGAACCGGTATCTCGACCGTCCGAAAGCTAACTCGATAGAAGATGCCGTGCTGTTCATACAAAAGATCTGCGGTTTTATCGATAACGGGCAATCGTTCTATTGGGCTATTGAATTGAAAGAAGATTCAAAATTTGTAGGTACGGTTACCTTGTTTAATTTTTCAGAAGACCACAGTTGCGCCGAGATCGGTTACGAATTGCTGCCATCATTCCAGGGAAGAGGTTATATGCATGAAGCATTGCAAACGGTAATTGCATTCGCGTTTGAAACGGCAGGCTTTACGAAGATCGAGGCCGTTACGGTTCCTGGAAACATTTCGTCGTGGAGGTTACTTGAAAAAAATAATTTTTGGAGGGATCAAAAAGCCGAACAGCAATGCGAAGCTGACGGCAAGGGAAACGATATGATAACTTATTCACGTGTAAAGCCAGGATAGTAGATATGTTTTCAATTTCATATCTTTATTGCAGCAAACGATTGAAATGATCTCTAAAATATCTGAAGGCGTAGAGATAAGCGTTGAAAGCTTTTACCAGGCCGATTACAGCAATCCAGCCAACAATGAGTTCATGTTTGCTTACCGTATCACCATCGAGAATCACAACAACTTTAGCATAAAATTACTGCGCCGCCGGTGGCACATCTTTGACAGCAATGGCGAACATCGCGACGTGGAAGGAGAAGGCGTCGTTGGTGTGCAACCCGTTCTGCAATCGGCAAAACAATTTCAATATGTGAGCGGCTGTAATCTCCGCAGTGAACTCGGCCGTATGTTCGGCACTTATGAAATGGAAAACCTCAACAACAAAAAAGTTTTCGAAGTGAAGATCCCGCCCTTCGATTTGATCGCCCCGCTAAAGATGAACTGATATTGTGAATGGTGAATGGTGAATTGTGAATGGTCAATGGCTGTTGCTGGTCCACGCGATTTTTTTAAATCTGCGAGCTAAATGTTTAAATGCTTATCGCAAAGAAGAAATTATCCTAATACCCAAATAGCCTAATATCCCAATAAACCAGTATCCCAATAAACCAATTCCTCAAACCTCAAACTTCAAACTACCTCGGTTTATACTTGGCTTCGTCATAGATCTGTTTTTCCGGGGTATTGATCAACTGAGGCAACGTCGTTTTATCATGTTCAGCCATCCATTTTTTTACGATCTGCCATCCAACAAATTGTCCGAGAAATCCC
>DASQJI010000510.1:0-5701 GCA_035631175.1 Parafilimonas sp. | reverse complement strand
CGGATGTACCACATCAGTTCCAAGATCGTTCGAAAGAGATTTGGGATATGGCTGCTTATAATAATCAAGGTCATTCAGTTCATTCAGCAGTTGGGTTTCAATGTGACCACTAGCCGCCATCCGCCCACCTTCATCAAATTCTTTACCTGAATCCTGTGCAAGCATGTTCAACACACGATTAGCCGGGCAAACATCAAACGCAGTGAGATGTTGAGCATTGCTAACGGAAATGTTAGCGATCCCCCCAACATTGAGATAACAGTCAAACCCGGGGAATAACAATTTTTCTCCCAATGGTACGATGGGTGCGCCTTGCCCGCCCAGTGCAACATCCATCGCTCTCAATTGATCCACCACATTAATTCCGGTTAGTGCCGCAATAGTGGCGCCGTCTCCCAATTGCGCAGTCATATTCCGTCGCGGTTCGTGAAAAACAGTGTGCCCGTGAGAAGATATTAGTTGCACCTGGTGATGCAGATCATTTTGTTTGATGAATGCATTGACACTTTCTGCTAAATATTTTCCATAATGAACGTGAAGCAACAAATATTCGTGTGCAGGCAAATTCTTAGCCGATTGCAGTTTCTGTTTCCAATTGATATCGTAGTCGTAACATGCCGCTGCTTTGATCGAGTATGTCCAACTCGCGCGGCTCTCTTCCAATTCTGCAAAAACAATATCCAGCCCGTCAAGCGATGAACCGCTCATTAAACCAATAACCCTGTATACCATCTGTCAAAAATATGCAATACAAAATGTTCGCGCATTCGCAAAAAAGCCGTCTCACAAATGAAACGGCTTTGCTCGCTGAAGTTACGTTTCACTTCTTTTGGAACTGCAAAGACTGCGTCGTTGTAGCAGTTGACAAGGTTATAAAATAGAACCCGCTATGCAGGCCACTGATGTCCTGCGAAAAGCTGGTAAGTCCTTTTTCAATTTCTTTTTCAGAGATCATCACACCATACAAATTGGTGATCGATACACGCATCCGCTCATTCACCGAACCGGTTATAATAACATTTAACTTGTTTGTGGCCGGATTAGGTGAAACACTCGCCAGCCATGTTGATGCCTGGTTGCCGGAGGCCGCGATGTTTGGTTGAGGCGCCGGGGTGACAACTATTTTGGCAACTCTTACTACGTAGTCTCCATTGGTGATGTACTCATGGCAAGCCCATAACGTTGTGCCATCAGCGGGATCAACAACAGCCGATGAATAATCGCCCCATCGTCCGCCGCAATAACCGGATGAGGTATTGTTCGTAGTACTTTGGGCTGCGGATGTGCTTCCTTTTGCGTCCGTGGAAAAATGAACGGCAACAGCGCCGTTTGCGCCAATCGTTGTTGAAGACACAGAACATGAAATTAGCGCGTCGCCCCTGGTGTTCATGGCGATCGTGCCCATCCAGTAAAAATATTTGCTTGCCGTATTATCGTACAACGTGCCCGATTGCAGTAAAGTGGGCGTCGCCGCCAACTTGCCAATCTGATACCATCTCACTCCATCCCTGTCGCCACTGCTGGTACCAACACCTGAAGAGTTTACCGTACTCGTATGTGAGCACCACAACGTGTATTTGCCGGTCGCAGTATCTCTTTCCATTGTCGCAAGCATCAATCTTCCGTCTATAGCCGGTAACCCGCATCCATTCATGTTCGGAACACTTTGCGGATAAGCAGTGCTCGGAACAGTGATATTTAAGTTGCCTGAAATAGCCGGAGTTCCACCCGGGTCTGTAATGCGCCGGACAACGAGAAGGCCAGTGGTGTTGTAATCAGTGCCGATGAAATAACCCTCTGTCGCAGAAGGATTGGAATTGGATACACCTTGCGGCGTCCAGGGACCACCCGCGGTGCCGCTACCAATATTACGAAACGCTGTAACCGTAAGTGTTCCCGCTATAAGATCTGCTTTGTTGACTACCCAAACCGAAGTGTGCGAACCTGAGTTGAACATGTTACAACCTATATAGATCGCCTTTGCATCAACACCCAATGTTTCATAATCCGCGAACAGGCCGTCGTCAGCGTTTGGAGATGGGCCGACCATGTTCTGCTGAAAGCCGACGATATTAAATTTCGTTCTGTTTGTCAATACTGCTTCGTTGCTTATCGCCAGCAGGATATAATTGTTTGAACCGTGTATCGTGATAGCGGAAAAGATCCAGCGTTGGGCAGTCACATCATATCTTACTCTTGGATCTACCGCATTGCTGTTGTGCACAACCGATGAAAAAAATACGTCGGCATTGATATCAGACAACATGTTGCCGGTTTTTGAAAATATTCTAATTCGCCCGTTAACAGTGACGGCAAGTTGTTTCGGCCCACACGCGACCATCGGGTCTGGGGGAAGCCAGCCCTGGGTGATATCCGAATGCATCACAGCATCGAATGCAAGCGAAATATTATAAGTGCCTTGTGCTTTTTGCGTTTGTTCAACCAACTCGTCGCTTTTATACGAAGCAACTTTTGGTGAATTTGGGTTATCGAATTTTTGTTTGAGATATTCTTTTTCATTTCCTTCAACCCGGCGGTCCTTATACTTTGGAATTAAATGATTTTTCTCAAGGTATGCTTGTCGTTCCATTATTTGCCCAAGTGTAACCTGCGTCGCATTTTGACCATGCCATACAACGCCCTGCGTTACTTCGCCTGCAATGTCCTGCGCATTTGCAGTCTGTACGGATAACACCAACTTGAGCGCGATTAATAGGAGTAACCTGATCGAAATTGCTTTTGACAACAGAGTAGATTTTAGCATGATCGTGTTTTTGGTAAGCGAATTACGTTTTGATATCAATGTGAATTAAAGATATTTTATTTTCACAAACGATGGCGAAAAAAGAAGCCATACGGGCGCATGGCTTCCTGCGAATTTTTTGTTGTTGTTCTGTACCGCAACTTTATTGATCGCGTCGGATCAGATATTCTTAGTCTTTCAGTAATTTGATTCTTGTCGCCTCGCCATTTTCTTTCATTACAGTAACCAGGTAGATGCCGTTTGCATAATTCCGGACATTAAAGCTTACGAGGTTCTCACCTTTCACGGTTATACCGGTTTTTTCTGCCACAACTTTTCCATTTATGTCGCTCAGGAAGATCGTGTAGTTATAGATTTCGCTCGCGGCGAACGAAATGTGAACGATGTTGCTTGCAGGATTTGGCAGCGCGATCACATCATCACTTACAGAAGAAACAGATTGCGGCTCTTGTTGAGCGGCGATCGCACCAGCAACTGCCACGCTCAATGTAGATGCATACGTGGATGTGCCACAATCATTCTTTGCCCTGACCATCACATTTCCGGAGAGGGTACCCCAATTTACCACAATAGAGCCCGAACCCTGGCCACTAATGATCTGCGCGTCTCTCGGAACCTTCCAGTTAAACCTTACAGCACTTGGCTTCTTTACACTATACACGACTCCTGTTTGATTCGCTGTAAGCGATGTAGGGCCGGATATCGCGCCCGGCTTTGCTGGAATTGCGAGGAGTGTTTTTGCTTGCGGCACACTCATGCCGCACACGTTACTTGCAGTCACTCTCAGCGTGTCCGCTACAAAATCGGGCGGCACTATCAGCACCAGTTGATTGCCGTAGCCATTCAGTGAACCAATACTGCAATTCGCGGGCGGTATCCACATGTATGATGTCGCGGTCGGCACCGTATCGATTCGATATTTAAATTGTCCGCCACCGCACAAACCGATTGAATCCGCATAAGCGCCTGTGATAGGTCCGGGTTTGTTAGGCGCAACTAAAGTGCCGTTAGGAACCGTTATGTATTGCGTTTGTGAACATCCGTGAGCGTCTATCACGGTAAATGGTAGCCGGGCCGCGCTCACTACAAAATCGCCGGTTCCTGAATAAGGAGCAGTACCACCCGCAGCCTTTACGTGTACCACCGTCGTCGTTCCCTTACAGATCATATTGTCTGCGGTGAGATTCAAGATCAAGGCATCTGGCTGAGTCACCGTATAAGTTGCTGACGTTTTGCAACCGAGGAGGGAAGTAACTGTAACCGTGTAATCCGAAGGACCGAGTCCGTTGATGTCTTGTGCAGAAGAATCATAAGAACCCGGGCCAAGCCATCGATAAGTAAAGGGGCCACTACCTCCCTTAAGAGAAAGATCGATCCCTCCATCGCTGGCGCCATGGCAACTGATATTGGTAACGTTGGCTGATAGAGCCGGGCTGCTGTTAACCGCCTCGCCACTAACACCCACGAAAGTAGCGCTTGCTCCGCCCCCGCTTGTAGTTATATTACCGTCGTACGATCCGGCGATTATGGGATTAAATTTCACATACACATTTTGTTTGATCGAGGTTCCATAGTTTTTGATGACAAGCGAATCGCCGTATGTTCCGTAATTCGTCGCTGACACTTTGAAGCCCGGCACCGCTTTCACGACAACGTTTGATCCATCCAGACCTGAGCCAGCCAAATTAAAATACTTTGATGTGCTTATTCCATTAATGCAAATCGAGTCAAATGCAGGTAAGGTTCCAACAGAGGCAACAAGTGTATTGCCCAGGATAGTCACGTTCAGAAAAGAATTGGCCACGCTGCTGCCGCAGCTATTGATGGCCTTCACGGTGACGTTGCCCGGTGAATTGCCCCAATTTACGGTAATAGCGGATGTGTTTTGTCCGGTTGTGATTGTGGCACCGGGAGGTACCGTCCACACATATGTAAGACTGCCAACCTGCGACACTGAATATGTTACAGCTGTTTGTAAAGGGGAGACTGTTGTTGGGCCGGAGATTGTGCCGGGCTTTCCGGGCAATGTGGTGATGTATTTCTTTTGAGGTACGCTGCTTCCACAACCGTTATTCGCTGTCACCGAAAGTGAATCCGCCGTGAAGTCTGGCGGCACCGTCAGTACGAGCTGCGTCCCGTCAATGCTTATCGAATTTATGCTGCAATTGGGTGGAGGTAACCAGGTGTAAGAAGTGGCGTTAATAACAGGGCTTACCGAATAAGTAAAATTACCGCCGCCGCACACACCGGTCGCATCAGCAACAATGCTCGTAATGGGATCCGGTTTTGCCGGAGGAACACCTGTACCATTATTTACATAGATGGACTCACTATCAGTGCAACCATGCCCGTCGGTCACAGTAAACGTTTGCTTTCCGTAACCGACAACAAAATTGCCCGTCCCGTCATATGGCCGCGTGCCACCTGAAGCTGTCACATGCACGGTAGTGGTACCGTTTCTGCACAGCATACTATCTACGACGACAGTAACGATCAACGGATCGGGTTGCGTTACCACATAGCTTTCGCTCATCTTGCAACCGGCATACGAAGTCACTGTAACAGTGTACGTGGACGGCGACAGGCTGCTGATATCCTGAGCAGAATCTTTGAAATTACCAGTATTAGTCCAGCAATAGCTGTAAGGACCATCGCCTCCATGCCTTACTATGTCGATGGAACCATCTTTTGCCATGAAGCAGCTCACATTTGTCACTTGCGCTGTAAGAGTCGGCCTGCTGTCGATGCCAATTCCGGCAAGAGGCAATCGTCCATTCGGAACACCGCCTCCTGATATGGGGCAATCACCGGTATAAGAAACAGAGTCGGTTGGATTGAATTGAACATATATCGAATCCTCGAATGACGTACCATAGTTACTGATCACTAACGAGTCGTTGAATGCACTGTCTTCGAAAAAAGAGAATTTGTATCCGG
>DASQJI010000509.1:0-2610 GCA_035631175.1 Parafilimonas sp. | reverse complement strand
GTCCAGTTTGCCGTTGCACTTACATCTGCAGTCCAGTTTCCTGCACCCGCTTCCTGGTCGTCGCCGAACTGTGCGGTGGATGCTGATGAACTATTAAGGTTCGCACTTATTGTAAACGTTTTCGTTTCGTTTGCCTTTAAGTTCAACGTCCATGTGAGGATCTGCCCGCTAACCCCAGGTTTGCCTGTAGCTTTCATGAGCGTGAGCGATGATGCGAGCGTATCTTTTACGACGAGGTTTCTCAACGTTTGCGGGTACAAGTTTGTAACCGTGATCATATAACTCACGAGAGAATTGTTCTGAATTTTTCCCGGCCCCGTTTTTACGATATGAAATCTCTTTTGTGTCGGATCACAACTGAATGGCACATCAAAAGATTCAGTTTCGTCACCTAAACCATTCGTTCCCGAAACGGCTGAATAACCCAAACCGCGTTTGGCAAACGCTGCCCAGATCTTGCAACTGTGCTGACCGTTATATAACAATGTGTCGGCTTTCAATATAGCATCTCTTTCTTCCACAAATGTTGGATTGATGGGTTGAAGTTTCATTGCTTCGATCACCAGTCTTGTGGCAATATTATTTCCTTTCGCGGATGCAGGAGGATTATGATCAGGGGTAGGATTGGCACCTTCGTATACGTTGTCATTCATTCCGTATTCATCGATAAAAGTTTGCAACAACTCATACAACATCGAGCACCAGACAAAACCGACCGAATGTGTTTCTGAATAATCAGGACGCTTTACATAAGCAAACGTAGCGGGGTTAATATTCATATCGGTCGAATATGGATATTCACGAATTCCTCTTCCATCGTATGCCTGGTACGTCACGTAGTTACCGATGCTTCTTGTTGGCAGCACACCAAAAGGATGTTTCGTGTTTGCTTTTTTCAGATCATTATTTCTTAAAGTCATGTAAAGCGCAACAAAATCGCTCCATCCTTCGCCTCCTTCTTCATCGCCACCCAACGGAAGCAATGTACCTCCGCCCGTTAACCTGTTTGAGATACCATGTCCATATTCATGGCACATCACGCCATTGTCAAGATCACCGTCGCGTTTTTTTGCAGGTGGTGTATCTCTCTTCAGCGAACCAACGATCGTTGCACCTCCTGATAATTGCGTCTTCAAAATTTGTCCGTCTGCTTTGCTGATCATCACGGCCGGAATTGAAATTGCATTTCCTGGTGCATCACTTCCACCCATTGCAAGTGGTGGCCCATCGACGTTATTGACAATTATGGCACCGACCGCGCCGCCCAATTGCGCTCCGAAAACTTTTTCTACAAATGAACAGTTACCCCTGTCGATCACAGCAATTTTTCCATTCACATTATTCGCAGGCAATGCGATACTCTGCTGGCCAGTGCTGCATCCTTCACTCGATGAACCTACTGTTGAAAGGTCATTTTTTTGCACGATCGCCAGCTGCTTATTCAAGACAGGATTGGTATAAAGATTTGTATTAGCAGTTGGCAGCGTACTGAACGAACCCTGTATCGAAAGATATTTTGTGCCTGTTGATGGAACACCCGAAGTGGAAGAACTGATCTGCACTAATGAATCCGGAGCAGAAGCAGTCCACAAATACATTTGCATTTGTCCGTTTGTGCCATCCGGTAATGTGAGGAAGTTGGCGTTGTTAGTTCCTCCGCCATCCTGTGCCTGCGCCAACACTTCATCGCCGCCCAACGCGTCGGAGCCTCCGCGTGTACCGGTGCTAAATGTGTTTGATTCCTGAAAATTTCGCGACGCTTCATCAAATCCCATGTAATAAAACACATCATGCATCAGGTTATTCCAGTAAAATAAATTCACGATAGCAGCCATCATGTAAGTATCCGGTTCATTGTTCAAGTTCACGGGATAATCGAAAACAAATGGCTCGACAAGTGGATAAACTCCTCCCGTCGTGTTCGTGGGATAAGCAGTTCTCGTAGGATCTGCACTTGGCACACCACCAAGCGGACCTGGACTTGGATCCTGGAAAGCCCAAACATTATTACCATGTGTGTAATTGTACGCTGCAGCATTAGCCACTTTATGCCATCCATCCGGCGAAGAAAGAATGTCGCCGCTTTTTCCACTTATCGAATGGGATGAGCCGGGATCGATCGGGCTCTCGTACGGCAGATCATATACACGATATTGATTTGAAGGAAGTGTTTGAGTCGATTGAGGACTGAAGTGTTCAGCGGCAAGATCATTCTCGCCGCCACCATTTTGATAAATCGAGAACGAACTTAAATCAGTTGCAGCATCATTATCAGAGACTGGTCCGCCAAAATTGCAATGAATGATGAGATCCTTTTTTTCGATCACATTTCCCGTTGCCAGATCTACGTAACCCACCCAATAATGCGTCTTGTAGGCGTCCATCATCTGCACTTCCCACGCAGGCGTCAACAGTTTTGCATGTTGATCATTGTAATAAACCATTCGGCATGGAATGTCCCACAGAGAAGAGTTGTTGCGTTTGAACACAGTGTAATTATCGGTACCCTGCGATTGCTGCCTCACCTCGAGAATGCGGCTCGCTTTGTAGTTTACCGCATCCATCAATTTCATCACAGCGTCCATTGCACTTGTAGACGGCACGATCGAA
>DASQJI010000508.1:0-3760 GCA_035631175.1 Parafilimonas sp. | reverse complement strand
ACTATGGATGAAATTTTTGAAGTACTTACCCTGATCCAAACCGGCAAACTTCCACCAAGGCCTGTTGTTTGTTTAGGAAAAAGCTATTGGCAGCACCTCGGTACTTTTTTGAGAGAGACGATGCTCGAAGTTGGGACCATTTCAGAATCAGACATGGACCTTGCGTTGGTAACCGATAAGGTGGATGAAGCAGTAAACTATATTAAGCACAAAATTGCAGATCAGCTTCCTTCCAAAGACGAAAATGAAGATGTGTATTAATTATTGTTAACGCTATTAGTGGTTTCTAATAATTTGAACCACAAAGTCTCGAAGGCAGACCGAGAAAAATAAACTGCGGTTTAGAATCAATAGCACAACAGAAATTGTTAGTGTATTGTGCTATTAAAGTTGAGTCAAATGATTGCGATCCTTGCAGTAAAAATAGTGTCCAGGATTTATGAACGGGACCGCACGTCTTTCCCGCGAAGGCGGGAATCTGCTAACTTTAATTTATGCAATATGGAGGGACAGTCTATATCTTAACAAATGTGCATCACGAAGTCTTGTACATTGGCGTGACTTCTGACCTTTTTACAAGAATTCCAGAGCATATATGCCAAGGTTTATCCAAAGTCATTCACCGCAAAATATAATTGTAACAACCTTGTTTATTATGAGACATTTGGCAGAATAGAGGATGCAATCGCAAGAGAAAAGCAACTGAAAAAATGGAATCGATGATGGAAGAAGAAATTGATTTCGGATTTCAATCCCGGGTGGAAAGATTTATATATTGGTCTCTAATGTTACTTAGAGCAGATGCCCGGTCCAGGCCGGGCATGACGGCGGGGTGGGTGCCGTATGTTCCGGCAGCAAACTGGCTTAGCAGAATTTTCGTGTTCGATCTTAATGGCACAACACGTTATGTCAAACGTACTACAGTTGACAGTTGACTGATGAAAGGAGATTGCGAGCTTCCTTCGCCAACCGTCATCTGTCAACTCTCAACTTTCTGATGTTCCTGATAAACAAAAATGCCACGACCGCTGCTAAAAAAGCAAGGGCAGCGCAAATGCGCATTATGTTCTGATAAGATGAAATGAAGCTGGCGTGAAATGCATTTTCAATTATTGCTTTTTGTTCGCTGATCTCTGCCGGAGGTTTTGCATTTCCAAGATTGGCTGCCTGTTTTAAGATCAACTGCTTTTCATTCACATCGAACGGCAGATGATCTACTTCCTTTTGCAATGCGCCAGTAAAAAACAAAACTGCTAATGCACCAAATACAGCGTTCGCAAAAACGTTTGATATCCGCGTAACCGCATTATTGATGCCTGACGCCGTTCCTGAAAAATGAGACTGCAGCGAACCCATTACCGTCGCTGTAAGGGGCGAAACAGTAAATGCCATGCCCAAACCGAAGATCAAAATACCCGGGAAGAAACTTCTCCAAAAATCCGCTGGGCCTTGCGTTTGTTTTACAAAAGATAAAATAAGCAGCCCGACGCCCACAATTGCCGGGCCGAGCACGAGGAACCATCTTGGCCCATATCTATCGGAAAGGCTTCCTGCAAAACGAGTGATGGTTATCATCAAAATTGTGAAAGGCAGGAACGTTAGCCCTGATTGCAATTGACTGTAGCCCTGCACTTGCACGAGGTTTAACGAAAGAAAAAGTATGCCGCCGCCAAGGGCGGCATACAAAAAAAATGTAAGCAGGTTCGTACCACTAAAATTTCTATTTGAGAATAAGTGAAGCGGCATCATCGGATGCTGATTTTTCCGTTCAATCAAAATAAAAAAAGACAACAATGCACCGCCGGCAGCGAGCGAGATAATTACCTGCACATCATTAAAACCACGGGCCGGGATCTTCAGAAATCCATATGTCAGGAGTGCAAGGCTGATTGTAACAACGAACGCTCCAGCGTAATCGATCGCAGTATCGGAGTCTTCATCTCTCGTTTCCTTCACAGACCGCAAAAGAATTAACAGCGCCGCTACACCGATCGGAACATTGATGAAAAAAATATAACGCCATAAACCGGCGTCGGCTAATGCACCGCCGACGATCGGGCCGCCCATTGTGACCGCCGTCGTAGCTGCAGACCATGTCCCGATCGCTTTTCCTCTTTGGTTTTCATTTATGGAGGACGAAATAAGTGCAAGGCTTCCGGGTATCATGAGCGCTCCACCGATTCCTTGTATAACCCTGAATGTGATTAGATAAAAAACAGTTGTTGCGAATCCGCATGCAGCGGAACCAACTATGAAGATCAATATCCCCAACATAAATATTTTTTTGCGGCCAAGTTTGTCGCCCAGTGAACCGCCGATCAGTATCAATGAGGCAAGCATTAGCAGGTAGGCATTTAATATCCAGAACAAGTCCGCAGCCGATGCATTAAGATTTTTTTGTAGCGCAGGAAGAGCAACGTTTAAGGCAGTGCCATCAATAAATGCCATCGCTGATGCGAGTATGGTTGCTGTCATCAACCATTTGCCTTGTGAGCTGCCGAGTGCAACCGGCATAAATTACTTTCGTGTAAGTTACCGATTAACAGCATTCTGCTTTTATTCAGTGTTCAGGGCGCAAAGAGCGATAAGAACTTTTGTAACCGGATAAAGAGAAATACAGGATAAACAAATATAAAGGGATCAGCACCGCATACGCGATCCGCGGATTTGCAGCATCGCTGATCGCACCATATAACAAAGGCAAGAGGCCGCCACCAATCACACCCATTATGAGTAAAGCAGACCCTCTGCTCGTTAATTTCCCAAGGCCTTCTAATGAAAGCGGCCAAATGGCGGGCCATAACAATGCATTACCCAAACCAAGAAATGCGATAAACCAAACCGAACCGGCGCCCTTAATAGATATTGCAACGATGCTGAAAAGGAGGCCGATCAATGCAGAAAGCATTAAAGCCTTTCTTTGTTTAATAAGCTTAGGAATGGTGAAAATGCCTATGCAATAACTCGCGATCATTAACAGAAGCGTATAAGTAGCGAAATATTTTGCTTCTCTGAAAGACAAACCGGTGTATTGCGCATAATTGATGATCGAATCCACAGCAAGCACCTCTACACCAACCGCACAAAAAATTGCTATTGCACCCAGCACGAGATGCCGGTGCTGCAGTAAGCTTTTATTTTCTTTTGGTACAGATGGAGGCAAAGCATTCGAAGTTTCATCATTGATATCTGGCAGATGGGCAAGCTTTATTGTAAGGCCGAGGCACACGAGCACGACCGCCATTACAATGTACGGCATGATAAGACGGGCAGACAATTCATCTAAAACGTGTTCCTGCTGTATTCGTGTCATCGTCAATAATTGTGTCTTTACCTGGTCGATCTCATCCGGATTTTTTACGATCGCTCCTACCAGCAACAATGGTGCAATGGCTCCTGCAGTTTTGTTGCACACGCCCATTATACTTATTCTCGATGCAGCGCTTTCAATAGGGCCGAGAATAGTTATATATGGATTTGCGGCAGTTTGCAAAAGCGTTAATCCTGCCGCTTCGATAAATAAGCCGAGAAGAAAAATTGGATAGGCCCTTGTGCTCGCAGCAGGAAGAAATACCAGTGCGCCTGCAGCCATCACGAACAATCCGAACATCATTCCATTTTTGTATCCTGTCTTCTTAAGAATGAATGAGGATGGGATCGCCATGACGAAGTAGCTGATGTAAAATGCAAAAGCAACGAGCATTGCCTCCTTCACACTTAACTCGCACGTGAGCTTGAAATACGGGATCAGCACTGAATT
>DASQJI010000507.1:0-1884 GCA_035631175.1 Parafilimonas sp. | reverse complement strand
AACATTCAGCTTGATGATCGCTTTCCGGTCTTCGTGGTGCGTATAGTCAAATGGTGAAGCGCTGATATTGAGCATCAGGTCCGGCTTCTGCTTCATTAAAGCATCCATCGGGCAAACCCGGTAAAGAGGATTGTCGCCGAGATTCCAGATGTCTTCACAAATGGTTATGGCGAGGCGCTTACCTTTAAAAGGAACAATATTCCACTCGAATGACGGTTCAAAATACCGGTATTCATCAAACACATCATACGTCGGCAACAATGTTTTATGGATCTCCGCTTTGATCTCCTTTTCATATAAAAAAAAGGCGGCGTTAAAAAGATCTTTTCCTTCGATCACCGGGTTACGCGCGGGCGAGCCAACGAGTACTGCAATAGTGTCTGCATGTTCTTTTATTTCATCGATGGCTGCGTAACATTTGTTGATGAAATCGTTGAACTCGACAAAGTCGCGGGGCGGGTACCCGCAAACGCATAGCTCTGTAAACATGACCAGGTCAGCGTTCTCCTTCTTTGCCTCTTCTACTGCGGCGATGATCTTTTTCGTATTGTTTTCAAAATCGCCGATGAGATAATTCTGTTGCGCCAGTGCGATCTTCATGATGCAAAGTTCGCTCATATAAAAATTATTAACAACTTGCTTTCATGAGCAAGCGTTTAATTAGCGGTATGAAGAAAATTTTTTTCATAGGTGTAATTGTTTCTCTTTTCTTCTCCTGCGGCACTGAAAAACCGGCGCCGGACGTTTCAAACATTCATGTTGCCTTGCAACTGCAGCGTTTCGACAAAGACCTCTTTTCGATCGATACCAACAATGTTCCCAAAGCATTAAATGATTTACAAAAAGAGTACGGTTCTTTCCTGAACGATTACCTGTACAATATCATGGTACTGCCGCCACAACCGGACAGCGTTGCTGAAAAAATAAGAATGTTCCTGCATGATTACAGCTTCATTTATAACACCGCACAAAAACAATTCAGGGACTTTGATGCCGAATTCAAAGCGATCAACAAAGGCTTACAATATGCCAAATATTATTTTCCTGGTTATAAAACACCAGCGCGCGTTATCACATTCATTGGTCCTGTTGAAGGATATGGAAATGTGTTGACAGAAAGTGGCCTCGCAGTAGGTTTACAATTGTACCTCGGGAAAGATTTTCCTGTATATCATTCCGAGTTCATTTCAGAAGTATATCCAGAATACCAGCAACGACGCTTTGAGCCCGCGTACGTTCCGGTCAATTGCATGAAGAACGTCATCAGTGATATTTACCCGGAAAAAAATACCAGCGATCCGTTGATCTACCAGATGATCGATGCGGGAAAACGTTTATACCTGCTGGATCATTTCCTTCCTCAAATGGCCGATACTTTAAAAACCGGTTACACGCAAGCGCAGCTTGAAGGTTGTTATGATAACGAGGCTGATATCTGGAATTATTTTGTACACAATAATTTACTGTTCATCACCGACCCGATCCAGATCCGGGACTACATGGCCGACGGCCCGCACACCGAAGCGTTTGGAGAATCTTCTCCGGGATTTCTTGGACAATTCGTTGGATGGCAGATCGTAAAAAAATGGATGGCTGAACATGATAAAACGACGTTGCCTCAGTTGATCAATACCCCGGAAAAACAGATCTATGACGAAGCCAAGTATAAACCGACGTAGTTCGAGGTTTGATGTTTGATGTTTGAAGTTTGAGGAATTGGTTTATTGGGATATTAGGCTATTCGGGTATTAGGATAATTTCTTCTTTGCGATAAAGCATTTAAACCATTTAGCTCGCAGATTTAAAAAGATTGCGTGGACCATCAACAGCCATTGACCATTCACAATTCACCATTCACCATTCACAATATCAGTTCATCTTTAG
>DASQJI010000506.1:0-5195 GCA_035631175.1 Parafilimonas sp. | reverse complement strand
GTGGTATGTAGATAAGATCGTTCAAACATTCAGTCGCGCATTGCCCGGTTCCATTTCGGAAATGATGCCCGATTATGGTTGCCCTGTACAGGCATGGACGATTTACGGTTTGGCTGTGCCATTGGTGACCTACGTACTAGGGATTAATCCCGATGCATACAACAAATCAATTACGATCTCGCCACATCTTCCGACTGGCTGGGATCATGCGGCCATTTACCAATTGCCGGTGGGTGGCGATACAATTTCCCTTGTGATTAAAAACAACAACAGCAGCACGACTTATTCGTTGACATCAAATGCGAATGATTGGAGATACAGGCTAGAAATAAACGGGTTGGCAGGGAGCAAGTATAAGGTGAATGGAAAAGTGCTCACTGCGGCGGCTGATGAAATTGAATTAAAAGGTAAGGCAAACGAAGTGGAGATAGAACTGATGCCCGCTCATCCGACGAAGGAGAATCACTGACATCACACTGATTCAAAAATTTGCAAGAATCGTAAGATGTGAGATGGCTGTCCTTAAACTTATCGCAATTCAGTTCAACGAAAAAATTCTTTTACACCGCTTTTTTTTGCGGCTGCAAAAAATTCTTTCTAGTCAATCACCTTGCCCAACGGGCACCTCTTTTTTATGACGCATTCATTCTGAAAATCCGATGAGATAAACCAGCCGGTATGTTTTTTAAAATAGTCGGAAGCTTTGTAACCAAGATCGATCACTTCGGTTTGAAGTCGCATTTTAACCAACTGCCGATCAAGCCGACGATGACGGTAAATACGCTGCCCATCCACTTAGGCAAGTTTAAATTCAAGGTTGTGAAATCGTGCTTAGCGATTTAAATAGATTCAGGATTCCATCCGGTCCTGTACTCCCTGCTCAAATATTTATTTGCATCCGCCGCGTTAGTAATGGTGTGAGTTGTTGGATCATAGTTCAACACTTTGTTTGCTCTTAGTGCTACAGCATACAGGTTAACCGCCTCGGTTAAATATTCTGCTTCCGAAAAATTGCCGGGATATTGTTTGCCTGTTTTACATGCCTGGACAAACAATGGCAACGCTTCTGTAGTTAATTGAACCTGATCGCGCTTGTCTGCATTTCCATTACCCGGCTCCTGCATTTTTTTACCTGAAATAATTTGCGGGTCCTGCACGTTGAAGCCAGCAAGTATTTTGCCGTTTTCGCCAACGAACATCATTCCTTCCTGCGGCAATTCTTTGTTGTTGTCAAGCAACTCAACGGGGGTCGGTGGGCGCATGCCTCCGTCGTACCAGCACAGTTCAACCGGCGGCCTCTTGCCATTCGCTGGATATTTAAACCGCACCATACTCGCCATCGGAAATGAAAAGTCGTTGGGAATACGATATGGAACCGGTTCATGAAAAGCGCAAACATGACTTCGATTTGGAATAACAACTGTGGGCGATGTTAATTGCAAAGCATTGAAAACAGTCCATAAACTGTAATGACCCATATCCGCCATCGAACCACCACCGAAATCATACCATCCTCTGAATACCATATTCGTGTAGTTCGGACTGTAAGGACGATCTGCTTCAGGGCCCAGCCACAGGTCCCAGTTAAATCCGTCAGGAACGGGAGGTTTGTCCGCAGGAAGGTCTGGGTACTGCGGCCACACAGGACGGTTCGTCCAGTTATGAACTTCTGTAAGTGTTCCAATGGCACCTGCATTTATCCAGGCCATAACGGTATCCATCGAGCCATTTGAATCCCACGGTATGAGATGGGTGATAACGTTTGGGTTATTGCGTGACATTTCAATCACTTTCTTTCCTTCGGCCAGCCTATTTGAAATAGGTTTATGGACAAGCACATGTTTACCTCGTTTGATCGCAGCCATACAAAGAATGCCATGCAGGTGATCGGGTGTCATTATCTTCACAGCATCCAGGTCCTTTTCCTTTTCGAGTAGTTCGCGCACATCTTCATAAGACTTACAACCATTATAATTTTGAGCATGACGTACATTGGTATAATAGCCATCCACAATTGATTTTCCATTGTCTCTTCCGCCCGGAATAATGTTATCACCGCCGGGAGTCCAGTTTGGATCGTTGATCGTTTTGCGGATCTCGTTCTTTAAATAATCTTTGCCCCAGTCTCTGTAGCCAACAGGATTTTTTTGCGGGTCACACACAGCAACTACCTGTATTTGCTCATTGGTGAGCATGGGTAATAATTCTCTTATGCCCTGCGTTCCTATGCCAATATATGCCAGCGTAATTTTGTCGCTGGGAGCAACGTAATTTTTTCCTCCAAGCACATGCCTTGGAACGATGGTAAACGCAACGGCGGCGGATGAAGCAAGCTCGACAAACTTGCGCCGGCTGATCTGTGATTTATTTAAATCGTTTTCGGCAGATTCTTTTCCTGGGTCATTTGTTGCAGCGCTGTTGTGCGTGTTGTCTTTCATAAAGGAATATTTACGTTGAAGATGATTAAAATTTACGTGATATAATCAGCGCGAGAGAAAATTTTTTCTGCCGCGCGTCCTGACGTTTCGTTAGTCATTGGTACGCTCTGGCAGACGAGCTGGCTATGAACAAATAGTCGGTCACCGAGCTACTTAAACTTTCGTTTTGCGGAGAGATACTTCGCAATTATTTTTGCGTCGCAAGGGGAATTAGCTCAGTTGGCTAGAGCGTTTGCATGGCATGCAAAAGGTCACCGGTTCGAGCCCGGTATTCTCCACAATACCGAACAGCTCGACATTTTTAAAAAGTTGCTTCTGTTTTTTTTCATTGAAACCCTTATCGGCATTGAGTATTAGCCTAACCGCCTCTATATCCGCTATTACATATTCGCTACACCAAGCTTTTGCATGCTTGTTTACTCCTCTAAAATTTATTTTTAGAGTTTGCCTCAGTGTCCAGTCCCTTAGTACTTAAAGAGTCAACAGGAAAGCTCCATGAATGGAGTTGAACAATCAGTGGCCTGGGCTTTTTGTCAGTTGATTTATAATAGTAGAACGTCTGAAGGTACCTGTCAATTGAAGATATTATGCTGTCTTTTTTCAAAAATTCCGGTCGATTGCCTAAAGTTTGTCCGGATACTCCAAAGTTATAACGAACACAAAAAGAGAAAAGAGAATCGCATGATGTTCCTTTAAAATTTGAGTCTTTAAAGTTGCCGCCATTATCAACTTTACAGATCTCGGGGATCGGATGATATCTTCCCGAATCCTGGTTCGAGCTCTATTTGTTTCACACTCACTCAAAAATTACTGCCCGGACAATTGTTTGATCTCCGCTGCACTGAGGGCCCTCTTATAAATCCTGATCTCATCAATTACCCCATTAAACCAATAGGGGAATCCTGCATTATTTATATTCGTCATTCCGATAAAGAGGTCGTCGGAATTCGGCGTTAAAGTGATGCTTTTCGAATTTGAAGTTTTCAATGTGCCATTTTGGTACACTTTAATAACGGACCCATCATACGTATAAGCAATGGAATACCATTTTCCCTTTTTTATAAAATTAGAATCAACCCCAAAAGCTTTATCGAAAAGACTGTTCCCAAAAGACCCAATAAAATTCTGATGGTTTGTATCTACAGGATTGCTGCAATTATTACTGTTGTAATAATAGGCGTCATCGAAGCCAAGTACGTACGTTCCTGCTGTATTGTCGTCATAGCCCTTTTGCACAATTCGATTTCCGTGGCAGCCACCCGCGTAAAATCCGTTTACTTTGACCGTTGCGAAAATGGTTATCTTGTTCGTTAATTGTAACGATGGACTGTTTGGTACTCGCATATAGCTACTTCCATTGAACAAATAGGCACTGGTTGCATTGCCGTTTTTATCTGCCGTAACCATTGCATTGCTAAAGACGATATTATTGCCCTTGCCGCTCTTGTCATCCAAACTCCCGTTTTTGAAAGTATACCATGCAACGAGGCCATTTGTAATAATTGCTGTATCAACACTTGCATCGCCAGAGGATACGTTTTCGGACTTAGCAGTACTCCTTGTTTCTTCTTTATCGCAAGCAAGAAAACAGAACAAGGAAATCAGGACGGTTACGACAAATTTCAGAGGGGGAATTAAAATTTGTGGATTCGGTTTCATAGCGGTTTCGTTTTAGTGAATGAAGAATACTGATTTTCGGGCTGGTGCGCAGCGTTTAGTTTTGTAAAAGAGTACTCTAAAATATCTAATAAAGTTTAAAGCGACGAATTAATTACCAGAAAATACAATTTAGGGGTGGGCGTTTTTTGTAGTAAATTTTTGAATTCTGTGGTTTGATTGCGACTTGAACAGAACGTTTCTTTATAAGGATTTTGATCCAGGAGATTTAATTGGTGAGGTTTAATCGCATGAGATTGATCGGGATTAATTAATCACGTTTTGCACTTCTCGGAAAAGAAATTGTAGCGGGAAAATTATGGTGCGCGTTATTCCCCGGCATCGGCAACTTCCATTCTCATATTATTATCGCTCATTTCGTAATGCACATGTTGAATCTTATAGCCTTTCCATCCGTAATAAAGGATCACAAAAAAGCAAACCAGCGGAACAGAATAAGCAACCTGCACATTTATGTTTCTTGAAATATATCCCAGTACAAGCGGTATCAGCGCCCCGCCTACGATTGCCATCACCATAAACGATGAGCCGATCTTGGTTTGGTTGCCGAGATCTTTTATTCCGAGAGCAAATATTGTCGGGAACATGATGGACATAAAAAATTCCACGCCCATCAGCGCATACATACCGCCATGCCCACCGATAAAAACACAATATGCAAGGAGAAGAATGTTGCAAAAACTGTAAAACGCCAATAGGTATTGAGGCTTGATCTTCGTCATGAGAAATGTACCCACATAACGTCCCACCATAAACCATAACAAGAGAATACCAAGCAGATGATATTTATTGATGTAAGCCTCAGTGACTCCGGCAGTATAGATCGTATACCTTATAAAAAAACTGGATACACAAACCTGCGCGCCTACATAAAAGAACTGGGCGATCACGCCCCACGTGAAATGTTTGTGGCTGAAAACTGAGAAGTCAATATGAAACGAAGTATCTTTTTCTTCATGAACTTTGGGAAGCTTCACAAGAAAAAACAGCAGCCCCACCAACAACAATACCCCGGCAATAGCAATGTACGGCAGTTGCAAACGTGAGGCTTCGAAGGAAAGATATGCTTCTCTTGCACCC
>DASQJI010000505.1:0-3887 GCA_035631175.1 Parafilimonas sp. | reverse complement strand
TTAACGGGAACATATTATACGGGCGAAGGCCGCATGGATCTCAACCTGGCGATCAACAGCATAAACCTTGCGATCGTGAAGCCTTTTGCTGTTGGTCAGTTAGATGACATCACCGGTATAATGAAAGGGAACGTAACCATTAAAGGAACCACAGCAGATCCGAAAGTGGACGGAAACTTCAGGTTTGAAAATGCATCGCTTGTTCCAACGATCTCCGGGGCAAGATTTCGCCTGCCGGACGACGCGGTAGCAGTCAATTCCCAGGGTATACATTTCAACCAGTTTACTTTACTCGATTCTACCGGGAACAAAGCGGTGCTGGATGGCGACATACTAACAACAGATTTTAAGAACTACAGTTTCAATCTCACACTGAACGCCGAAAATTTTATGGTGGTGGACGCGCCGAAACAAACCAACAGGATGGTGTACGGCAAGTTGAATATTACGACCGATGTAGAGATTACGGGCGATATGACATCTCCAGCCATCACCGCCAATTTATTTGTAAACAAAGAGACCGATTTTGCTTTTATCATTCCACAGACTGACCCCGAGGTTGTGAACCGGCAGGGCGTTGTGAATTTTGTTGATAAAGACAACCCGGTTGACAGTGTCGACCAGGTGTACGTTATCGACTCTTTAGCCACTACCAAATTAGCTGGCTTCGACGTGAACGTGAACATCGAAACAGATAGCCTGGCGAGATTCACTATTATAGTGGACGAAAGAAATGGTGATGCATTGACCTTGAAAGGCCGGGCACTGCTCAACGGCGGTATCGACAAAAGCGGTAAGCTCACGCTTACAGGAAACTATGAATTGAGCAGTGGGTCATATACGGTATCGCTGAGTTTTTTAAAGCGGCAGTTCCTCATTCAAAACGGAAGCACGATTACATGGACAGGTGACCCGATGACCGCTAACATAAATGTCACCGCGGAATACTTGATCAATACGTCGTCGATCGACCTTATGCAGTCTTCTCTTGCAGGACGGTCATCAACCGACGTTGAGAAATACAAACAAAAGTTGCCATTCAGGGTCATTCTAAATATGACCGGTGAACTGATGAAGCCGATCGTAAAGTTTGATATCACTTTGCCGGAAAGAGAGGCAAGCCAGTGGCAGGACGTGGTAACAAAGCTCGAGCAGATCAGATCAGATGAATCAGAACTGAACAAGCAGGTGTTTGCGCTTTTATTGCTTGGACGCTTTGTGCAGGAAAATCCTTTTGCAAGTGCAGCGGGCGGTTCAACACAAAACCAAATACGCGAAAGTGCAAGCCGTGTTTTGACAGATCAACTCAACAATCTTGCAGCGAGTTTGATCAAAGGCGTAGATATAAATTTCGGTGTTACATCGGGCACTGACTATGAAACCGGCCAGGAAGCAAACCGCACAGACCTGAATGTGACCGTTTCGAAAAAATTACTCAATGACCGGTTGCGCGTAAGCGTTGGAAGTAATTTCCAGGTTGAAGGTCCGAGCCCTGCCAATCAAAGTACTTCAAATCCGGCCGGCGATGTTATGGTCGATTACCAACTAACCAAGGATGGTCGTTACCTGCTCCGGCTTTATCGCATCAATGAATATGAAGGCGTGCTGGAGGGCCAGGTTGTTGAAACGGGCGCAAGTTTTATACTGGTATTCGACTTTGATAAAATAAGTGAAATTTTCAAAGGCAGAAAGGAAGCGAGAAGGATCCGGAAATACAACAAGGAAGTCACAAAACAACAGGAACAGGCGCAGCAACAGCAAAAACAGCAGCAGAGCTCAGAACAAACACCGCCAAATCCGTGATACACGCATCAGAACAATTTATGCGCGAAGAATGAAGACGATCTATTACATATTTTTTGGACTGGTAGCCTTTGCTTCCGTTTCATGCAACAATACAAAGCATCTTGCGGCAAATCAGAATTTGTTTGTTGGCTCTACTGAAAAAATGAAGTCGACCGAAAAAATTTCCGTGCATGATCGCAAAGAACTTGAAGAAGAGATGCATGGGCTCGTTCGTCCGAAACCGAATACGAAATTGCTTGGCATCCGGTTTAAGCTGAGCGTTTACAATATGGTCAAGGAACCAAAAAAACAAAAAGGCCTGAAGTATTGGCTTAAATATAAAGTAGGTGAGCCGCCGGTTATTGCTTCTGCGTCTGCGCTCGAAAAAAACCGGCAGGTGATACAAAATCATTTCGATAATAAAGGGTACTTCCAGGATTCTGTTTTGATGGACACGTCGGTGAAGAATAAGAAACTAAAGGTCAGTTATACTGCAACGATGGGATCAAGGTACAGAGTGCGCGAGGTCTCATACCCGAACGATTCAACGGTATTGGCCCAGCAAATTCAAAAGGCAACCGCGAATAAAAAAGATGTATTATTAAAACCGAGCGATCCTTATGACCTCGATGCCATAAAAAATGAACGAAGCAGGATCGATGCACGGCTCAAGGAAAACGGGTTCTTCTATTTCGGCCCTGATTATTTTATTGCGGACATAGATTCAACAATTGGGAATCGCAAGGTGGACATCGATATGCGCGTGAAACCTGAGACTCCTTTTCCCGCGAGAGAGCAGTATTATATTAATGATGTGTATGTGTTTTCGGATTTCGATATCAACAGTGATACAAGTTTGATAGGTGCAAAAAAGTTCGAAGGCTACACAATTATTGATCCTTATAACAAATTCAATCCAAAAATATTTAGCCGCACGCTTGTATTTAAGGCTGGCGATCTGTACAACCGTACCGATCATAATTTATCCCTCAACAGGCTCATAACGCTCGGCGTGTACAAATTTGTGAAGGTGCGTTTTGAACCGGCGGATACAGCAAATAAATTAAACGCGTTTTATTATCTCACGCCAACAAACAAAAAATCGATCCGCTTTGAAGTATCGGCGCTCACGAAAACGAACAATTCCACGGGAACGCAGTTATCTATCAACTGGCGAAACAGGAATCTTTTAAAAGGTGCGGAGCTGCTTACCGTATCAGCGTACACGGGGGCGGAACGGCAGGTGTCATCCGGCAGCAGCGTGAATACACTGACTGGTGGTACCGAGGTTAACCTGTACGTGCCGCGAATACTGGCCCCGTTCAATCTGAACACGAGCAGCGCCTTCGTTCCGCAAACAAGATTTCGCGCTCAATACGAATTGTATAACAAGACAACCGAATACCTGCTTACCTCCGCACTTGGTAGCGTGGGATACATTTGGAAGACAAGGATCCCTGTTGAGCACGAACTCACGCCATTCATAATTAATTATGTTCAACCAAGAAATATAACGGACAGCTTTCAAAAAGTGCTTGACTCAAATATCGTGTTAGCTCGCAGCATAGAACAACAATTCATATTGGGGAATTCTTATAACTACAACTACAACACGCTTGCCCGGGCCAATACGGACCGCAATAATTTTTTCTTCAACGGCAACGTCAGCTTGTCGGGAAATTTAATAGGACTTATCACGGGTGCTAACGTAAAAACCGGAAACCAGAAAGAGATCTTCGGAACGCCTTTCAACCAGTATGTAAGGCTCGAAGCAGATGCAAGATACTACAGGCGACTGGGCACGCAGTTTCGTTCCTTTAATGCCCGTGTACTTGGCGGTCTTGGCGTTGCATATGGCAATACTTTAAACATGCCATTCATAAAAGCATTTTTTGCGGGTGGTGTTAGCGATCAGCGCGGTTTTAGAGCACGGACATTAGGACCCGGCTCCTATTATGCAGGTAATCCACGCGACACTTTTGTCGCCGATCAGCCGGGAGATATAAAGTTGCTAACTATGCTCGAATATCGGGACCGGTTATTTTCGATCGTTCGATGGGCGGCGTTTCTTGATGCTGGTAACGTTTGGACGCTAAGAGAAG
>DASQJI010000504.1:0-9615 GCA_035631175.1 Parafilimonas sp. | reverse complement strand
TTCTTCCTTTGCTTTATCTATAAATCCGCAGGTATTCACTACCACAATATTGTGATCGAGTTTAGCATTTTCATGCACGACATCTATCTCATTCGCCTGCAACTGGCCGCTCAGCACTTCGCTGTCAACGAGGTTTTTGCTACATCCAAGTGTGATGATATTTACTTTATCGCGCTTTAGTGTTCGTGCCTTCATATCAAAGACCGCAAATGTACATCGGCGCAGCGACAGATCACATCTTCAAAATCTAGAGAAAGCCTAATTCTCTTTGTATCTCCACCTGAGAAATAGCATGAGAAGATTCACAATGATTGAAAAACCATTCGTCAGCATGATCGGCATGTCATTTTTTAAGATGCCATAGACTAACCAAAGCGCCACTCCGCAAATCAATATTACCAGCATCAGCGGCGACACATGCTCCGCTTTTTTAGTTTTGAGTGTCTTAAAAACCTGCGGAAGCATAGATGCCGCCGTCAGGACACCAGCCGCAATACCGGTGAAAAGAATTATATCGTTGCCATTAAACTGGGTTCCGGGCATTCGAAACAAAGGTTAAAAATTATGCCATTCTGAAACTTTCGTATGCGAATGCAAGCGAACGTTCGTATCACACAATATCAAATAGATCATCAAATAAAATCAGCCAGCCGGTCACATTGTATTTGCCATCACAGGAATGGTTTGTGCCTTCGCCACCATTGTCAGCGCAGTGTCAGATTAACATTAACGTTTATTATTCCTCATTATCTTGCGTGCCTAAATGAGCAGGCATGACCGTTGAACAAATTGCGGACAGGATAAAGATCTATAAGCAACTTAACCTGAAGTTGTTTACCAGTTCTTCGTTTCAAACACACAGCACAGTTCTTTTGCATATCCTAAGCAGAATCGATAACACGATACCAGTTTACTTCATTAATACCGGTTATCATTTTCCCGAAACCCTCAGTTACCGTGACCAGATCACAAAACTGTTCGGAGTAAATCTTATCAACGTATTTTCTTCCACCGCGAAAAATACACAGCGGGATGCAAACGGAAGATTGTTATTTGCTAGTGATCCGGACCTTTGTTGCCACCTCAATAAAGTAACTCCGCTCGAGCCCATACTTGCGCAGTACGATGTATGGATCAATGGTGTGCGCGGAGACCAGGGGGACCTGCGGAAAAATTTCAAAGTGGAAGAAAAGGCAAAACTCGGCACCATTCGTTTTCACCCGATGCTTGACTGGACGGGCAAGATGATCTACGATTACCTGCGTGAACATAAGATCCCGCATCACCCGCTTGAAGAGCAGGGTTACTTTAGCATTGGTTGCGAACCGTGCACACGCAAATGGGATTTGAATATGGATGGGCGCGATGGCCGCTGGTATGGACTCAAAAAGACTGAATGCGGATTGAATACAGAACTTGTCGTTAAATAAACTATTCCGTTTGTCCGACAACACCAATGCTACGATTGCAAGCCACAACTAACAGGTAGCAAACAATGAATGTACTCATCACCGGAGGAGCCGGTTATATCGGAACAGAACTCGTTTACAAACTCGGCGAGATGCCGGAAGTTGCCAACGTGATCGTGTATGATAACCTAAGTCGTGGAAATTATAATCTATTCATCGGTCATAAACCCGCTGCTCAAAAGATCAAATTTGTACCGGGAGAAATCTTAGATTCCCGCAAGTTGCGCAATGTGCTAAAAAATGTGGACGTTGTGATTCACCTGGCGGCAAAGGTCACAACACCGTTTGCAAATGTAGATGGGCATGTTTATGAACAAACAAATCACTGGGGCACTGCCGAACTTATCTATGCGCTGGAAGAAAGCAATGTAAAAAAATTGATCTTCCTCAGCAGTACCGGCGTGTATGGAAACACCAGGGAGCCGGCGACCGAAGAAACAATGGCGCAGCCTGATAGTTTTTATTCCATATCAAAACTAAGAGCAGAACAGCATGTGCGAAGGCTTGCTGAAAAAATGAACACCATCATTGTTCGTTTGGCTAATGTGTACGGTTACAGTAAGAGTATGCGCTTTGATGCGGTGATAAACCGTTTCATGTTTGATGCACACTTCACGCAACGCATCACAGTGAACGGTTCAGGCAACCAGCACCGTTCCTTTATCCATATTGACAAAACAACCGATATTTTGTCGCAGTTACTCGGCAAGAATATTCCGGGCGATACTTACAACCTCGCAGACAAAACATTAAGCATTCTCGATATCATTGAGGTAATGAAAAACATCTACCCCGATCTTGAGTCATTCTTTATCAATCAAAATTATACTGGTCATAATCTCGAGGTAGCGCGTCAAAGTAAATTGCTGAATTATGTGTCGATGCCCGACAGCAACCTTGAAGATGAACTCCGTTCATTTAAAGAAAGATTTACGTTTCATTCGATGTAGAGCAAACGAGTCGTGAGTTCTTATTTCAACGAAAATGAAACGGATTTTGTGTCCCGTGAATTGGGGCCGATCATAACTTCAAACTCTCCGGGCTCCGCAACCAGCTTCAGACCTTCGTCGTAGAACATCAGATCATTGTGCGTAATGTTGAAAACAACGTCCTTGCTCTCTCCTTTCTTCAAAGATATTTTTTGAAAGCCCTTTAATTGCTTAACCGGTGGGGTGATACTTGCGATCTTGTCGTGCAGGTACAACTGCACAACTTCTTCTCCGTCGTAGTTGCCAGAATTGGTAACGGTAACCGTCGCAGTCAAACCTTCGTTCCCTGCGATATTTGTTTTGCTGAGATGAATATCTCCATAAGAAAACGTCGTGTAACTCAATCCATATCCGAATGGATATAAAGGTTCGTTGGATACATCCAGATAATCAGATTTGAATTTGTGGCCATCGCCCGGGTTCAAAGGCCGGCCCGTGTTCTTGTGATTGTAATATATTGGGATTTGTCCGACATTCTGCGGGAATGTTGTAGTTAATTTTCCTGAAGGATTATAATTTCCAAACAATACATCTGCGATCGCGTTACCCGCTTCCGTTCCGGGAAACCAAACATCCAGCAACGCATTCACATGCGCATCTTCCCAACTCAGCGTCATCGGCCTTCCGTTGAACAACACTACTATAACGGGCTTACCAGTTTGCAGTAACGCGTCTAACAGGTCCTGTTGACTTCTTTGTAAACTAATTTCTGACATGCTGCTTGCCTCCCCACTGAAGTCAGCAGCTTCGCCTAACACAGCAACAACAACATCAGCTTTGTTCGCAGTTGCGACGGCCTCGTCTGTCATGTCTTGCGCCGAACGTGAATCAACATCGATCTCTTTTGCAAAGGTGTTCACATTTCTAACAAGCATAGAGTCATCGCTGATGTTTGCGCCTTTTGCATACAACACATTTACATCACTTCCGGCAATGTTTTTTATTCCCTGCAACACCGTAATGTCTTCCTTATATTCACCACGGATATTCCATGTGCCGAGCATGTTTCTTTGATTATCCGCCAATGGCCCGATCAATGCGATCGTTCCTGTTTTTTTCAAAGGCAAAATATTATTGTTGTTTTTTAACAACACGAAAGAATGCTCGGCAGCTTTCCGTGAAGCCATCCTGTTGTTATCCGTCATGATCTGTGTTTGCGCACGCTGCGCATCACAATGGCGGTACGGATCAGCGAACAAACCCATTTTATATTTTGCTTCGAGTATTCTCCGGCATGCATCGTCAATTTGTTTCTGCGTGATCTTTTTTTCCTGAAGTGACTTGTTTAGCGTGTTCAGAAAACCCTCGCTCACCATGTCCATATCGAGCCCGGCTTTTAACGCCTGTGCAGACACCTGTTGCAGGTCACCGATACCATGATTCATCATTTCGCTCACCGATGTGTAATCGCTCACCACAAAACCTTTGAAGCCCCACTGTTTCCGCAAAACTTCATTTAATAAAAATTCATTTCCGGTTGCCGGTACGCCGTCAACTTCATTGAAAGAGCTCATCACACTTCCGACACCCGCGTCGACTGCAGCTTTGTAAGGCGGCAAATAGTATTGATACATTTTCACGCGGCTCATGTCAACGGTATTGTAATCACGGCCGGCTTCTGCAGCGCCATATAAAGCATAATGTTTCACGCATGCCATCACGGTGTTATTTGCGGAAACATCGTTGCCCTGGTAGCCGCGCACCATAGCACCAGCAACCTGTGCACCGAGATATGCATCCTCGCCTGCACCTTCAGCGATTCTGCCCCAGCGTGGATCACGTGCGATATCAACCATTGGCGAATACACCCAGTTCAAACCATCTGCTGCAGCTTCTGTTGCTGCGATGCGCGCGGTTTGTTCTATCATTGGTATATCCCATGAACATGAAATGCCCAATGGTATAGGAAATATCGTGCGGTGACCATGGATCACATCCAAACCAAAAAATAGTGGAATGTGAAGCCGGGAATTCTTGACGGCAATATCCTGCGCCTGTCGAATTTTGTCCGGCCCGTTGATACCAAATATGCCGCCTACTTTTCCATTGCGAATCTTATTATCGACATCACTGCTCACGACTGATCCCGTAACTGCACCACCCGGCGTCACCAGGTTCAACTGGCCGATCTTTTCTTCGAGCGTCATTTTACTCATCAGGTCATTTACAAAAGCATTCATTTTTTGATCTTGTGTATTTCCCTGTGCATTGGAAACAATACAGGCAAGCAATAAGAGACATGATGCAAACAATGTTTTCATGCGATGTTTATTTGTTCAAATATAAAGAGAGAGAATAGTGCTGGCGCTAAAGTAGTGGAATACTTTAACTGTGCTGGGAACGGCCCGGCGGCTTACATGTGCCAGGCCGGTTCTAAGAGAGCGAAAATTTACATTACCTGCTTTAATATTTCGCGGTAACTGCTTTTCACATGATCTCTGAATTTTTTATACCATTTCTGCCATTCATCTGCATTCATGGCGCTGCTTAGCGTTTGTTCGAACTCAGCGAGCGAATTGCAACTCTGTTCAAAGATCAGGCGATAGGCATCGCCGGTAAAATCGGTGAGCAAACGCGTGCCGGGTTGTTTTGGCATGAGATCATTTTCGAACGCTTCGTCGAGCAGTTGCTTTGCATCACGATAATGCCCGTACTTCAAATAAAAAATGTCGCGGATAACGTACATACAATAAGGTTTTAACTTGTGAGGAAATCTTGAAATTAGCCAGCAGTAAAGTTATTAATTGGGAGGGCAAATTTCATGACTTATAATATGGAACGTGCGCATCGAGGAATTGTTTTTCCGCCTCTGACCATGCCTTAGTGATCTGGTCTTTGTTCTGATTTACATTATCATTGAGCTGGTTGTATGAATTGACGGACACATTGAAGTCATTCACAGCTTTATTGTATGCATCAATCTCCTGTTTAGTCAGCGAACTTTGGGGTTTGGAATCAATCGATTTTTTCATTTTAGCAAGGTTCTCTTCCTTTAAAAAGAAATCCGTCATTTTGGGCAAATTAGTTTCTGCGTGCTTTTGATAAAATAACAACGCTTGCCTGCAAGCCTGTGCAAGAGAATGATCGCCCTTGAAATTGCTCAAACTATCGAGCGCGAGCAAACCTTCCTTTGCATAATTGCCTAATGCACTCCGCGCTTGTTCTATGCCTGTAAATTTTTTTTGATTGATGGCTTCATCGATCTGTTGATCCTGCCAGTTACATTTAAAGAAAATCAGGTACAGCTGGTTCTTATAATGATTTACGCCCGAAGAGATTTCCATCTTATCATCCAATTCGCTTTTAGTTTCAATGACAGTCACATTGTATTTCTTTGCAAAATTTTTGCTTGCCTGGTACATAGTGTCATACGCCTCGCGCAATTTTTCGTCGGTTTTTTCCTGCAACAAAATATAGAGTTGCATTTCGTCAAACGATTGTTCCGCCAACTCTTCGATATTTACAATGTGTGCATAATCGTCGTTAAACACCTTATAAACCATATCTATATAAGTAATGCTGCTTTTTCTTAACGAATTATCACCCTTGTAAAATGGGACGTCAATTATTTTGTATTTGCAATTTGTAATACTCTCAACAGTTTGCTGGCGTAATTTCTCAACTTTTCTTGCTTTGCTGTGTGCAACGGCACTCAAATAAGCCATATAAGTTTTGTTCATTTCAGTTTGAGCATTGCTTATTACCGTCATATAAGCGCCCGCATTATTAAGATCCTGTGCCGTTAATGCGGAAGCAAGAGGCAACAAAAAAGAGATACCCAGGACGCGTAACGAGGTTGAAAAAGGTCTCATTGCAATCGGTTTTGAATTAAGTAGCGAGTCGAATAAATCAAAACAAATTAATAGGTTTTTCGGGTAAGTGCAAAAAAAAATTCCCGTTTATTTACTCATGTCAGAAACCAGGTCATAGCTGATCTTTAGATAGGGATCATGAGACAAATATCCAATGAAGATGTCGTTCGATTGCTTTAGTCCTGCATCTGTTTGAAGCCTTTGCAATTCATACGAATTGTTTTGGATCGAGTAGGTGGTTTTGCTATAATCTGTGGTGTGAAAATCAGTAGGCAGCGTATCCTCTTTCTCTTCTTCAACCGCATCTGTCCATTTCAGCGACACGTCTTTTGGCGTGTTGAGTAATTTGTATTGACGGATGTATGCCTCGAGATACTTAAAGAAAACAATCGTGTCGATTTCATTTTTTGCGATCGCTTGCAAACCAGTGACGCCGATTGGATGATAGGGCTGATAATATTTGTTTGCGTCTATGCTTGTTGGCTGAAGTGCAAAATCTTCGTTTGACTCACGCTGCGGATCAGCCTGGAGAAAATCAGGTAATTCTACGTCCGGTTTAACACCGGTGAATTGAGCAGTGGTTCCATTCACGCGATACAATTTACTCATTGTAATTTTCAGGTAAGCATCTGCCTGCCGCGAAGCATTATATTTTTCCATGTTAACATTCGTATCAAGAGGCAAAACAAATTGCGCAGTGGCCTTTCCATAAGTGGTTGAGCCGACTATCAACGCCCGGTTATAATCCTGCAGCATGCCCGCTACAAGCTCCGACGCCGAGGCACTGTACCCGTTTACAAGCAGGAGCAAAGGACCGTCATAGATCGTTCCGCGATTGATATCCTTTAACGTGGTGACCTTGACGTCGAGTCTATTTTTCTCCTGTGCTACCGGGCCGGCATCGATAAAGATACCGGCTAGCTGAACCGCTTCCCGCACAGAGCCGCCCCCGTTGTACCGCAGGTCAAGGATCAATCCCTGGATATTTTCTTTTTTCAGTTTTACAATTTCTTTTGCCACGTCATTAGCACAGCCATTATCGCCTTCCTGGTCATCATCCCAATTGTGATAAAATGCGGGCAGTGAAACATAACCGACAGTTTTCGTTCCCTTTAGAACAAAGCTTTTCACCCTATTGTCTTCATCGGCTTCGCCTTCTTCTTTCATTAAAGAAACAGTTCGCAATGTGCCATCCGGTTTTTTCACTGTGATCGCTAATTTATCATGGTTGCTTTGCGAAAGAATCTCTCCTAACTCATCAGTATTCGCATCTGAGACATCAATGGCGCTTTGTCCTTCCCATTGCAGGTTGATGAATTTGTCGCCCTTGTTTAATAAACCACATTTGAACGCAGGACTGCCGGGCTGCAGCTCGTTGATGATAACGCCACCGTTTTCGTCTTCCTTGATCGCAAACCCAAAACGAAAACGTTGCTTTCCCAATTCGCTCTCAAAATTTTCTTCTTCAGTAAGGGGAAAATATTCAGTATGAGGATCGTAGCACACTGCCAGGGCTTTGCAAAAACTGGTTCCTGTAAATTCTTCAACACCGCCCGGCGATTGCAAAATGCGTTTGATGTTCCGTTTGTAAACGGACTCGGTTTTTTTTTGGAGAACCGTTTGTGCACTGTCAATAACCTGTTTTTGTCTCGCCGGATTTTTTGACGAGATGTCATCATTCAGATCAAGCAGGTCCTGGAGCACATCAAATTTTACTTTTTTATACAGTTTCGTATACATTGAACTTAAATCAGAGGGGTAGGATGAATCCTCCGCAACGGAAAGTTTTTCAGCGAGTGTAAAATTGAGCGGCTTTTTTGAGATCACGTCTATCAGCGAATCTGCCTGCTGAAGGCGCTTTTGATAGATCGGCACAAGTACTTTGAGGAAATCAATTTTTTTTTGCTTTACCTGGTCATCAAGCTGGATGGAATAAGCAGATAGCCGTGCGATATCTTCCCTGTTAAAATATATCCGTTCCTCATCCAGGTCATTTAAAAACCGGTTAAAAAGATCATTGGAGAAAGTATCATTTAGTGGTCTTGGCTGCACGTGAAATTTTTCAGCCATACGGGTAATAATGTAAGCATTGCCGATAGCCTTATTTAGCGGTTGCGCTTCGCAAACATCGGTCATTAGTAAAATTAGAATCGCAATTATTTTGGATGAGGATATCAGGAAGTTTTGGCGCATTTACTTTTCGGGAATTGAATCAAGGCGGGTCACAGGTCCTTCGCCGGAATTTTTTTCACGGTGCCCTTTTTATCAGCAACAACAAGATAACCGTTCTCTTTTTTTGTTTCCTCGATGAGTTTTTTGGAGACTTTTCTTAAAGCTGCATCGACTGAACGACCGAGTTCCTCATGCTTTTTTGAGAAACCTACTGTTTTAATTTTTTCCATGATTCAAAATTACGGATAACGGGCGATTTCCCGAGTTCGCCGTCAGCAATTAGCTCTGCGGGGGTATTAGTATTTTCATAAATGAACCATTGATCAACGATCTTTATAAATTCAAATAAATTTCTTAATCCAGCGACATATCTGCGTTCAATAACTTCTTCGGGAATATTGTGACCACCTTTGCTCACCCTTAATGCGACCCTTTGCTTTGCAAGGTTTACAGAAGAAAGATAGAAGAAAAAAAGTACGACTTCATAGCCGGTAAATTGCGCTCTTCTTACAAGATTAAGGTACGACCTTGTTGCCAAAGTGGTTTCAATGGAAAACGTTGTTTGTTCAAACAACCTTTTTTCGATTTCGAGCAGCATAATTCGGCCTGCGCGTATGGCTGCTCCTTGCACATTAGAGGGATTAAGCTGAAAGGCAATTTCATCTGCATTAATAAAGATGCTCGTGTGAAAAACTTCGGGCAATAAGGTTTGAGAAGCAGTTGTTTTACCGGCGCCGTTAGGGCCTGCAATTATATAAAGTGTCGGCATTAATAATTCATAAGCTTTTCTACACTCGCTTCCAGTCTTGCTTTAGCTAAAAAATTTTTTTCGAGTTCGATATTAAACGGCACCGGAGTGTCAAGAGAAGCGCAACGCAATACCGGCGCATCAAGCATTTCAAAACAGTGCTCGCTGATCCATGCAGCGATCTCTCCGCCAATACTGCCGGTCAATGTATCCTCATGCAGGATCAGCACTTTCCCGGTACGTTCTACTGATTCCTCGATCGCTGTGTAATCGAGCGGAAGTAATGTGCGCATATCTAAAATATCAATCGAAACATCTTGATTTGCATGCGCGTATTCGAGCGCCCAATGAACGCCTGCGCCATAGGTTATGATACTGATGTCGTCACCATATTGCACGACCCTTGCTTTACCGATCTCGATCTC
>DASQJI010000503.1:0-7308 GCA_035631175.1 Parafilimonas sp. | reverse complement strand
TCTCTTTTGTTGCTTCTACGAGGGCATTAACATCGATGAGCTCAAGATGCTGAAACTTTGCGTCGAGGCTGATATTATAATTCATGATTTATATTTTCAATAAAGTTAAGGCCGCAGAATTTGTACGAGGCGTAAGAACCCCGAGGAGGCATTGATGATACAATCGGTATTCTGCTTCGTAGTGGATCAACTATTGAAACGGCTAAGCCAGCGAAAATTCGCAAAATCCTTTCTCATTGTAATTTCATGATGACGGAAGACTCCCGAAACCGGAGATGATACGTACCTGTTCTGCCCAAAATTGTTCTTTTTTAATAATGCTTTGGTGATAGAACTCAGTATATTTCGTATACAGGCAACTAATATGAAGTGCGCCCTGATGTCAGTCGCGTCAATTACTAAATTAAAAAAAGAAAACGACTGGTCAGGTGGTAAATGTTGAGAAAAACGTGATGGTATTATGGCATCCATTGCAAAATATGGTAGAGCACTTTGGAGGTATTATGGCCAGGGGTACAAAAGACGCAAGCTTCACTGGCGCGTTTATTTATGTACGCTCACTTTTGAAGACTGTCTGCGATGAGCAACAAAAATAAAATGATTATACCAGCCGTTGCTCTTGCAGCGCGTTTGTTAACGAGCACCGGCTTTCTGCCAGATATAATCATTTATTTCGCTCTTGTTGATCGCCGTTTTTAGAAGTGGTTGGCGAAGAACTGCATCAACATATGCAACAAGTGCAGGAGATTTTGTAACATAGGGCAATTTTTTAGGTTAACAATAGATTTTTGAAATCAAACCGCATGCCGCTCTTTGCTTCATGATCAACCAAGACAGTTCGTAACAACTGCGCCCATTCCAAAGTATCGCATCGACTGCCTTCCATGTTTTTACGGGCCACTCCATCGACTGACTTTATACCCTCGAAATGCATAAAAAATGAGATACAAATAACAGGGGAACAAAACCCAGTAAGCACTTCGCACATCATACACGTCGGCGAGGCGGCCGTAGATAAGCGGGATGATCGCGTTTCCGCATAAACCCATTATCATCACCGACGCTCCAAGCTTCGTAAATCTTCCTAACCCGTTGAGAGCGAGCGGCCAAATCCCTGCCCAAACCAACGAGTTTGCTAAGCCGAGCAGCACAACGAACCAGATCGAAATGTCAACGTGATGACCAAGCAAGTCGACGTTTCCTTTCGCAAAAATGATGAGTAATGTCAACAGCGTTCCGAGCAAAGTGCAAATTCTCAACGCATACAGCTGGCTGATGAACTTCGGAATACAAATAATGCCAACTATGTAACCGCAAATGGTTGCAGTGAGTGTGTAGGACGGAAACACTTTTGCCTCAAGCAAACTGATGTGCATGGAACCAGCATAACCGATGATGGTATCGATCGCGATCACCTGGGTTCCTACATGAAGAAAAATGGCTATTGCACCAAGTACAAGGTGGGGAAACTGAAAAATATTTTTCTTGTGAACATTCGTCGCGGCGACTTCCGCAGATTCGTGTTCAGTGTTCAGCTCAGGCAGCGGTGAATAACGAACCAGTAATCCGAGTCCAAACAATACCATGCCGACGATTGTATAAGGTGCGATCACTCGCCGGATGAGTTGGTCAAGTGCCGCGTCCTTCGCCACTTCATTCATCGTCGCTAATTCTTTGAATAATTGGGTGTCTGTTGCTCTCAACACAACCGCGGCAAAGATGAGCGGTGCGAGAATGCCCGCACCTTTGTTGCAAATGCCCATGATGCTTATGCGTTGCGCCGCTCTTTCTTTCGGACCTAAAATAGTGATGTATGGATTAGCTGCAGTTTGAAGAATGGCGAGCCCTGCACCAATTATAAAAAGGCCGACCAGGAATATCTCGTATGTTCTCGTTAATGCTGCTGGAATAAAAATTAACGCGCCCAGCGACATGCTGAAAAAGCCGAGCATCATTCCTTTTTTAAACCCTGAATTTTTTAAAATGTAAGCCGCCGGCACTGACATAATGAAGTATGAAATATAAAACGCGAAGGTTACAAAGTATGATTGAAAGTTGTTGAGCTCACATGCGATCTTGAAATAGGGTATCAATATAGAATTCACCCAGGAGATGAAACCAAAGATAAAAAACAGCAACCCGATGATGAGAGTTGAAATAAAAATCTCACGCTTTGTGACACTGCTAATTTTTACTGGTGTTGAGATCGATCTATTCATGATTTTGGACAGAGGTTAAGTTTGGCAGTAACGCTTGCCTCAAAAGTGACGATGTTTATTTTTTATTGGGCGATCCTTCATCAGTATTCCTTTTTCGTCAATGCCCCCACGATCTTTCATTGCTTTGATTTAAGCTGCAAGACACACAAACTGCAACCGAAAGAAATTTACGAATTGTGTTTATTAAATGACTTAACACAAATTGCACGAAGAAACTCAATACTGGCTAAGACACTGCTTTTTTTTGAAAATACAACCACTTCGAAAATTTCCTGGGATCATCGTCACCGCATTGCATACGATAAAATATAATTGCTGCGGAAAACATCGTAAGGGATCCGATCACCATGATCGACGCGTTTATTCCTAAAGTATCTGCAATTATGCCGGTAAGAATTGCGCCGATCGCATAACCGAGATCTCTCCAAAAACGAAAGATACCAAGGCTCTTTGCCCGGTCGGTGGGATGTGTGTTCTCCGCGACCGTTGCAAGGAATGTTGGATAAACCAGCGCGGTGCCAATACCAAGAAGCGCTGAAAGAATTATAAAGTGAGTGATCGTTTCAGCGAAAAGAAAAATAATGAGTGCAATTCCCTGCAAAAGCATTCCGATAAAGAGAAGATCTTTTTTACAAAAATGGTCCGCCATTTTTCCGGTGAGCAGTTGACCGAGTCCCCAGACTGCGGGATATACTGCAGTTACGATCGCGATTTGAGCGATATCAAAACCTTTTGCCGCAAGGAATATTGGAAAAATTCCCCAGGCCATGCCATCATTTAGATTGTTCACGAGGCCAGCCTGCGTAACGGAACTCAGATTTTTATTGTTCAGCGTCGTGTCCCAAAATACGTTTCTGAGTTTAGGAACTTTACTCGTTGTTGTCTCCGCCGTGATATGATGTTTGGTGTCTTTCACAAACAGCCAGCTTAACAAGAGGCCGATCATTGATAACACAACACCCGTATAAAAAGGGTATGGGCGCAGGCCGTAGTTTGATGCGATCCAGCCGGTAAGAAACGCAACAATCGCCACCGCGACATATCCTGCAAACTCGTTTAAGCCCATCGCAAGTCCGCGTTGTTTTTCACCAACCAGATCGATCTTCATCACAACGGTGCTGCTCCACGTCAATCCCTGGTTGATGCCGAGTAAAACGTTGGCTGCAACGATCCAGTCCCAACTGTTTGCATACATCAAAACAAAAGGGACAGGGATACCAATCAGCCAGCCGATGGTAAGCAGGTTCTTTCTCCCGACTTTGTTTGCCAGCGCGCCTGTAAAATAATTCGTGCAGGCTTTTACGAAACCGAATACCACGATAAACGAAAGGATCGCCGTATTCGCTGCGATGTGAAATTCTGTTTCGGCAATGCGCGGTAAGATACTTCGTTCAAGTCCCACCATTCCGCCAACAAAAGCATTGATGATGACGAGCAAAGTGAATTGCTGCCAGTTTTCTTTGAGACCTAATCTCACTTCCATTTCTAGATCCTTGGAAGTGTAATGTAGCGGGATTTTTACAAGTAACAAATGACTAATCACCGCCCGCAATAATTTGCAGAGATTGAATTCTAAAACAAAGTAAGTTCACTGGGTTGTTCAATCGATGAAGACAATACTTGTTTTTCTCTTGACGCTGCGATGCACAATTACATCGGCTCAAACGGTTATACCGCTCGAGATAACCGACGGAGGTTATATTTTTTTGCGGATGCTCGTTAACGGAAATGACACTGCGCGGTTTATGCTTGATACGGGCAGCGGTATAACAGTTGTTTCGCAAAACTTATTTGCCAGGTATCACCTTCAGGAAGCAGGATTGCATACAGGAACGAGGCATAACGGAGAATCGATCACGGGTATGTTGTACATTTTGCCATCGCTCTCTGCGGGAACTTTTACAAGACAGAATGTGGTTATTGGTGTATATGATGCGTTGCCCGGTTGTGACGGCCTTCTTTCCATGAACTACTTCCGCGACACCCCGTTTACCATCGATTTCAAGCATAAAAGTTTGATCATTGAAACAACAAGTAGCATTGCCCGTATCTCGAAAAATGCGACGAGAGTGCCGATTAAATTAAAATTAAACGGAAAAGATCAGCTCGACTTTTTCGTGCATGTTTGTATCAACGACAGCATTCCCGCCGACGCGGAATTTGATACAGGTTCCGGTTTTAACATGTTGATGCTTCACACAAAATATTTAGAGCCGCTTCACATCGATCTTGCGGGCATCCCGAAGCAGAATTATGGCTATTATGTTTATTCAACCACGCTGCCCTCGCTCAGCTATTGCGACGCTCTTGCCCTTCGGCAGCAAAATGTTTTTGTTGGTTTTAAAGAAGGGCTGATATATGAAGCACTCATCGGTTCCGGCATGTTTCGTGATCGGCTGTTGACAATTGATATTCCGAATTCCGAAATGCTGGTGCATTAGGCAAATAAAGACCCTTATGGTAGTGGGCGAGTTCTAACCCGTCGTGGCGGTTGTCCTTCATTGTGTCGTTGCGTTCAAACGAATTTTTGAGAATGTAAAATTGTTTCGTTGAATATTGAACGATTTGTTTGCAATCTGATCACGCGAGCGGCCCTGTTGCTGCTTACCTAACCTGCCCGTTTCTTTTTTTTCCTCGACGGCAGGAGGTTCGACGAAAAAAACATGCAACACCCTGCGAATTTTTCGGAATGAGGGCATTTCTCATTGCATATTAACATCTTATAGAGTAGATATACCTATGTTAATTCCGACCTATACGAGCAGCAGTAAATTTTCTTATATCATTTGTAGGGTCTTGCGATAAATAGGGTATCAAATTTGTTTATGAACACTTGACAATCGTGTCTTAAACCTTAAATAATAAGAGTATGAAAAAGTTAATCGTCTTAGTTTCTGCTTTGGCGTGCGGGCTTTCATTGTATGCGCAGGACAGCAGCATGAATAATAACAACACGCAAAACAACACAAACACGCAGAGCAATCCCAACACGAACATGCAAACTAGTCCGAACACGCAGAACAACACGGATATCCAAAGCAATCCCAACACCCAAAATAATACAAACACGCAGAGCAGTCCGAACACGAACATGCAGACTAGTCCAAGCACGCAGAACAACACGGATATGCAAAGTAATCCGAATGGTCAGAGCAATACGAACATGCAGAGCAATCCCACACAAAGCAATTCTGACATGCAAAACAATTCGAACATGCAGAACAATTCAAACATGCAGAATAATTCCAACATGCAGAATAGCACCGGGATGCAAAGCAATACGAACATGGATAACGGGACAGTTCCTGCCGACATCCAGACGAGCTTTCAAAGCACTTATCCCAATGCTGCAAACGTGAAATGGGAAACAGTAACGTTACCAGTGTTTAGTCAATATTGGAGGTCAGAAAATGGACCGGTAAAATGGTATCCGCCAATGCAGGGTTATCGTGCCACATATATTGCTAATAACAGGATAATGCATGTGTATTACACCGATAGGGGCAAAAGTTATGTTGCGGCAGGTCCTGTGCTCAATAGCTGGGTGCCTGAAGATGTGGTCACTAAAGTTATCAATCAATACAATGGCGTGTATGACATAACAGTTATGAAAGCGGTGGTGAAAGATTCTACAATGAACAATTCCGCAGCGATGGACAATTCCACAACGACAAACAATTCCACAACGACAAACAACTCGACATCGATGAACAATTCCACAACGACGAACAATTCCACAACGGCGAACAATTCCACATCGATGAACAATTCCACAACGAACAATTCCGCAGCTATGAACAATTCGGCAGCGATGAACAATTCGACAGGGATGAACAATTCGACAGGGATGAACAATCCGCCAGCGGTGAACGTCCCCATAAAGGAGGATGTGTTCCAGGTACGGTATGCGGAAACACCCGGAGGACCTCTTCAGACCGCATATATCAAGGCCGATGGATCTCCAGCTACTGCCTCTGATGTGTTTGCACTAAAATAACAGCGGATTTAGCAGATAATTAAGATCTTAATATTCGAAAGGCGCGGCCATTGACCGCGCCTGTTTTGTCGTCTCAGTCAACGGAAAGCCTTTGCTCAATTCCAATGGGAATGAGGAAAGTGATCGGCGGCAATTTGCCTCGGCCTGTTTTGTGAGCCATAAGCCGGTGCTGATACCTCACTTCAATCCTCAATTTTCAAATGATTCTCGCGATTTGTCAAGAACAGATCAGACTGTTGCCATGTCGATAACGAACCTGTATTTTACATCCCCGCTTTCCATTCGCTTATAGGCTGTATTGATGTCTGCAATATTGATGACTTCCACGTCGGAGGTAATATTCTTTTCTGCACAATAGTCCAGCATTTCCTGTGTCTCGGCGATGCCACCGATGGCAGAGCCTGCCAGACTTCTGCGCTGGAATACTAAACTGAAAACGGGCAGCTGCACGGGGAACGGTGGCAACCCAACACAAGCCATCGTTCCATTCGTCGTCAACATGCCCAGAAACGCGTTATAGTCGTGTGCCGCAGAAACGGTATCAAGAATAAAATTGAAGTAATTCGCGATCTTCATTTTTTCCGAATCATGTATGACAACGAACTTGTGTGCGCCTAGGCTGATCGCGTCGGCTTCTTTGTGCGGCGAAGTGCTGAACACGGTGACTTCCGCTCCAAATGCATTTGCAAATTTTATCGCCATATGACCAAGCCCGCCGAGCCCGATAACGCCCACCTTGTCGCCCGCACCCACCTTCCAGTAACGTAGAGGAGAATAAGTAGTAATCCCGGCACAAAGAAGCGGCGCAACTTTTTCCAACGGCAATCGATCCGAAACTTTAAGCACAAAGTCTTCGTCGCACGTTATCTTATTTGAATAGCCTCCGTATGTGATCCCGTCACCATGCCGTTCCGGCATACTATAAGTAAAAGTGGGCATGTTGTGGCAGTATTGTTCAAGCCCCTGTTTGCATGAATCACATTCCCTGCAGGAATCCACCATACAGCCGATGCCAACAAGATCGCCTTCTTTAAATTTTGTTACATGGTCACCTATGGCTTCGACTCTTCCCACGATCTCATGACCCGGCAC
>DASQJI010000502.1:0-2090 GCA_035631175.1 Parafilimonas sp. | reverse complement strand
TGAAGGGAAACCTGCAAACTACAAACCTTAACCTTACTAAGAACGGAGGCACGGGTGTTTCGGTTTGGAGTTTATTCGCTACAGCGACCAAGCTGTATGCAGGTGGTGATTTTGACCAGGCAGGATCTGATCTTCGAAGTGATTTTGTTGAAGCCGACATATCATCCGGATCCGGAAATGTTCAAGCTACGGACGCATCCCCTGATGACATTGTGTATGCTATAAATGTGCAGGGAAATAATATTGTTTACGGAGGAAATTTCGGCTTTAGCAATTTGGCAAAACGCAATTACCTCGGCCTGGTTAAAATGTCAACAGGAAAGATATTGCCTTTCGCGCCGTCTCCCGATTCATACGTTTTCGACATGGCGGTGAATTACAACCGGATTTTTATTGTTGGACAATTCGATAATGTAAACGGCACTCCGCATACCGGAGCTGCGGCTTTCAACAAAAGCACGGGTGCTCTGCTCACATGGAATCCTCAGTTAGCAAGATCTGGTCAGAGTTATTATGCAGATTTATATTCGATTGCGGCAGACTCGAATACTGTTTACCTCGGCGGTGCGTTTGATAGGGTTGCAGGCACTGTACGAAACAATGCAGCGGCTGTGGCGGCCACAAATGCATCCTTGCTTGCCTGGGATCCGGAGGCGAACAATGCAGGGATTAATGGCTGGGTGCGTGCGATAGCCATGAATGGAGCGAATCTGTTGATTGGCGGCGACTTCAATTTCTGCAAAGGAGCGCCCCGGCGTTACGCAGCTAAAATTGATTCTGCCACTGGATTGGTGAACACAAGTTGGGATCCGTCACCGAATGGCTACATCTATGCGATTAACAGTTCCGGCACGAATATCTATCTCGGCGGAAACTATTCTCAGCTCGCTGGGGTAACGAGAACGAGCCTCGGATCAGTTAGCGCGAGTAACGGAGCGGTAACCAATTTCGATCCGGTTATACAGGGAACAGTGAACGCCCTCGCGTTTGATGCATCCGGAATCCTGTATGTCGGAGGAAGTTTCAGCAATGCAAAAGCAACTGCACGAAATAATGTTGCTGCATTTGCAACGTCGGGCTCCGGTACGTTACAGGCATGGGATCCTAATGCAGGTAGCACTGTGTGGGCGCTGGCCGCGATAGGTACAAAAATTTTCATTGGCGGGTCTTTCACAACCTTGAATGGTGGTGCTGCTTCCCGGCATTATTTCGGTTCAGTGAATAATACAAATGGCACTGCAACAACTTTTGACCCGTATATGAACGGCGCGGTACTTTGCCTCTCAAATTCGGGCAATAACTTGTATGTCGGTGGACAGTTTAGCACGGTTGCGAACGGAGGCTCATCGCGTTTTTACCAAGCCTTGTACGATGCATCAACCGGTGCTCTAAAGACATGGAATCCTGCAGCCAACAGTTATGTATACGGCATTGCGGTGCAAACAGATACGGTCTATTCTACAGGCTATTATACAACGTTAAATGGGAATCCGCGTGGTTACGCCGGGGCTGTTCGGGGCTCGGCTGGAACCGCAACCCTTTCAGTTAACCCAAACATGGGAAATATAGGCAGGAGCACCTGGGTGTCTGAGCATATGTGGCTAATTGGTGGCCAGTTTCAAACTGCTGGTGGCGATGTCCGAACTGGTTTTGCAGTATACGATTTGCCAGGTAATGCGCCTCTGCAATCTGGCAATACAGCCACAGAAGAATATGTGCGCACAGCAAACTCTTTGCAGAACCAGTTTGCGCTGTATCCGAACCCTGCACACGGCATTGTTACGGTGAAACTGAACAATGCAGTGAGTGGAAAATTAAACATCACTGTCACCGATATGAACGGCAAAAAAGTTTTGCAACAATCCGCGGAAGGAAATTATCTGAACTATATCAAGGTTAATACAAGTGCACTCAAGAATGGAACGTATGTTATTACCCTTACAGGGGAAGATATTAATTTCAATAGCATTGTTGTGATCGCGAATTAAGATACAAATTCAACTGCAACGAAGATGCCGGTTAGTAGCCGGCATCTTTGTTAATAAGAAATAAGAAATGTGGAATAAGGAATGAGAAAGTGGTGATGCAAT
>DASQJI010000501.1:0-2706 GCA_035631175.1 Parafilimonas sp. | reverse complement strand
GGTTTGCATATTTCAAATACATTCCCGAGGAAGTAGCCGCGCGTTTACCACCTCGTTCCTTCTCACATACGTGTGACACCACGGATATGAAGCAGATGGAAGGCAAAGAAATTTTGATCATCGGCGGCCGTCAGAGTGCGTACGAGTGGGCAGCATTGCTGAATGAAGCCGGCGCTGCCAGTGTCCATATATCACACAGGCACCCGTCACCTGCGTTTGAAACCCCGGATTGGTCCTGGGCAAATGCCATGGTTGACAGGTACGAAAATGAGCCAACGTGGTTTCGCGATCTTGCTCTGCCAGCGAAAGAAGATATTCGCAAAAAGCTTTGGGCCGAAGGACGTTTAAAGCTAGAACCGTGGCTTAAAGAACGAATAAAAAAAGAGAATATACGGATCTGGCCATGCACACAGATAGTTTCCGGGCGTCAATTACAAAACCGTAAGCTGGAAGTTTTGTTGGATAACGGGGAAACGATCACTATCGATCATATCATTTTTGCAACAGGCTACAGCGTTAACATGCACAATGTTCCCTTTCTCTCAAACGGGAATATATTACCGCTGCTCTCCATACAAAATAATTGCCCGGTGCTTGATGAACATTTGCAAACAAGTCTCCCGGGGTTATTTATCACGAGCATGCCTGCCACGCATGATTTTGGACCATTCTTCGCATTCACGATCGCAGTACGTGCATCGGCAAAGTTGATCGCCAGCGGTTTGACCCAGGGGAATAGGAAATGAGAAACGCAAAATATGGAATGAGGAAGACCTCTGATTTCTGATCTCTGATGTCTGATCTCTGAAGTAAATCCTAAATCCTAAATCTACAGTCGCAAATCTGAAATCTGCAATCTTCATCATTTCCTGCCGCTCACAAAACAAAAAAATATCAGGACGTACTTCCTTCATCAACATACTTTCTTATTTCTCATTTCTCGTTCCTTATTTCTTATTTATTTTGCATTCCGTTCAGGGCTGTTAGCTCAGTTGGTTTAGAGCATCACGTCGACAACGTGGGGGTCGCTGGTTCGAGCCCGGCACAGCCCACCCAAAGAGATTTACGATTGCAGATTTCAGATTTACGATTGCTGTTTACTAAAACGAGAAGATTGAACTTTCAAGGACACGCAAAGCCCGGTTCTAAATCTAATCCCTAAATCCTCATTCCCCTGATCCTCGTCATCCCTTGTTTCAAGGCGTCTAAGTACGTTTGCGTTCAACCTTTTAGTTACTCACCATGCAAACTTCTTGCTTAAGAAAGTCAGTGAGGAAAAGAAAGAGAAGTAGGAAGCCCAAAAGAATAACAAATAAGAAACCATAAATTAAGGAATGAGAAAGTTTGCAGGCACGTAAATTTTTTACACGATTTAGCTGAGAGTCCGATTTGATTCCCTCTTTCTCAGTTCTGCAGAATATAAAAAATAAGAACCACCAAATCAGAAAATACAAAAGGTGAATGCCGAACGAACGGCTACTTGCTCATTCCTTATTTCACATGCAACTCTTTGTTTGTTCCGTTTGCTCAGTGCGAGAATATTTGCACAGAGCGCATGGCGAATGCTTCTGCACAGAAACGAAATGCCGAACGTCCTTTTCTGACTGCAACCGGCCTGGAAACTTTGTAACTTACGAGATAACAAAAAAATGAGACCGCATCGTTTTCTTCTGACAGTGATCACGTCATTAATCCTGCTGGCCTGCAGCCCGCAAAACAATAACGATGTGATCAATAAAATTTTACAGGCCGAGCAGGCACTGAAACAGCATTCACAGGATCACCAATCATGGCAGCAATTGTATGTACTGATGAATGAAAATTATACAAAGCTTACTGCGGCTGAAAGAACGAGACTCAGAAAAGTGTTGGAACAATATGGCATATGGTCAGCAGGCACACTGTATACGGCGAATGAACCGGGAACAAAAATTATTATCAAAGGGCATGTTGTCAACTCAAAGGGACAGCCGTTAGCAAATGCATCTTTGCATATTTTCCAAACGGATAGTCACGGTTATTACACGCCGCTTGATTCCGCACAGAATAAAATGGGAGAGCCTGACGCAAGATTGTTTAGCTTTCTTAAAACCGACGCTAACGGAAACTTTGAGATACATACCATACGTCCGGCCAGTTATCCGAAACAATATAATGGCAGAACGATACCTCAACACATACATAATAACATAACTGCAAAGGGTTACGCAGACAAGAACCTGCAGATGGTTTTCGATGATGATCCTGCTATGAATGATTATTGGCGGCAATGGGCGACAGCAAATGGATTTCCCGTCCTTAAGCTAAATAATGCAACTCCGCAAAGAACAGCAACGGTTGAAATTACATTGAGGTAATAAGGCTGCCTTGTTGCTCGCTCACCTACAACGCCGCGCAGCACATGGGCATTAAACTTCTGCTCATTTATCTTTGCGGATGGACAATTTTGAGATAGTCATTTTTATAATGACCATTCTTATTGTGCTCTCCATTTTTACCGACAAGATCAAATTGCCCTATCCTATACTCCTGGTAGCTGTGGGCCTGGTTATTGGTTTTGTTCCATTTCTTCCAAACCTTGCACTTGACCCTGATATTGTATTTCTTATTTTTTTACCACCGCTTCTTTATGATGCAGCGTTTAAAACCTCGTGGCTGGATTTCAAAAAGGAGATCGGTACCATATCAACCCTTGCCGTCACCCTT
>DASQJI010000500.1:0-3553 GCA_035631175.1 Parafilimonas sp. | reverse complement strand
TCCGGCTCCTGGCCGATGTCGGGCACCTGTTGTTCGTATATTATTTTGCCTTCAGGGTTGATCACGATCACGGCGCGGCTTAATAAGCCTTTGAACGCTCCGTCAACCATCTGCACTCCATACCGCGTTCCAAAATCATTTCTGAAGTCTGAAAGCATCACCACGCGATCGATGCCTTCCGCTCCGCAAAATTGCTTTTGTGCAAACGGCAGGTCTTTGGAAATACAAAGCACCGTTGTATTGTTAAGGTTGGCTGCATCCTGGTTGAATGTTCTTACCGACTTAGAACATACTCCTGTGTTTACGCTCGGAAATATATTCATGATAATATACTTCCCTTTAAAATCTGCCATCGTTTTTTCAGTAAGGTCGACTGCAGTCAAGGTGAAGTCCTCCGCTTCTGTACCCACAGCCGGTAATTTGGATATCGTATGAACAGGCTTGCCTCCGAGGGTGATGGTAGCGCCGTTTGTATTTTCCATGTTTGATGTTGTTGACAAATTATTTGATGAGTTTGTTTGTGCAAAACAGCTTGCTGTGATGACGACGCCGCCGGTGAACAAGAAGCCGATCAACGAACGTTGAATTTTAGTGGTCATTTGAGGGAATAAATTAAGCGCTGCGAATTTACGAAAGGAAGGAGAGAATGAGCACAGCACTATTTGCTCATACTTATATAGTCGTCGGTGAATCCTGCCAGCGGGTCCAGCGTTTCATGAAGCACAAGTTGGTGATCGGTCAACGTAATAATATCAAACGTCTCCTGGCGAATCGCCGATCTGGATATAATCTTGTTCCCGTTCCGCGTATAGCTCGACGCGGTTTTTGTTTCGCTGGTGTCAGCAATGCTGAATGTTGGAGGATCTGTTGTAAGATCATAGAGCGCAATAAACCATGCATCCGCAAATAAACTATCCTCGGTGAATATCCACGCTTCGTTGTGTCGTGCATAAAGCGTATCGTCGGGTAGACCAACCGTGATGTTGGCGGCAACATAATAATCAACGTGCCACGTGCCCGCTAGTTGGTTGTCGGGCGGAGGATTTGGAGCTGGACCGGATCCGGACTTTGAACAAGCCAGCAAGAATAACCAAACAAACAATGATGCAACAATTTGGTTTAGCGATTTCATGCAGTTTTGATTTCGGATGATGAATGATGGAAGATAATGATTGTTTTGTTACGAGCGGCTAAGCACATGAGTGCAAGTGCAAGCCAATTCAAAAGATCCACTCAACAATTGTATCGAGACCGATGATTTTTGTCGGTGTTTAACTTCCAGAACTGTCGGATTGGTAGGAGACAAGCGTTGGGGCGAATATTTTTAACGAAAACAAGCGTATGCGTTTCCTATTTGTCTCCCTGCTCTTTATCAGCATCTGCACATCGGCTCAAACCGAGCTCATCTATCGCAACTTACCGGTTGGAAAATATGCAGTCGGCTTCAAAATATTTACATTAACAGATGCGGCACGAATATCAAAACCTGAATTCAATTACCTGGGCGAAAAGATCGAAGGGGACAGAAGAAGAAAAATAACGATCCACTTATGGTACCCGGCGCAAGCAAGTGTGAATGGATCACGCCTCACCTACGGAGATTATTGTTACAGCAATTTACTCACGTCAACGAATGAAACGATCAGCGACGATCAAAAAGACGCTGAAATGAACCGGGCGAGAAGGTCGGTCGAAAATTGGTGGGGAAAAACGACCGACGAGGCATGGCTGAACTTGATGACCACAAAGATGCTCTCGCAATCCGAGGTGCCCGCAATAGAAGAAAAATTTCCGCTGCTGGTTGGGATGCTTCGTCCATTGTCCACCACCATCACAAACGAATTACTGGCAAGCAACGGTTACATTGTCGCGATGATAAAGGGAGAGAACCGGTCCACGTTTGCTGAGGCAGCATTAGACGATATCGCCGACATGCGTTTTGCGATCGTGGAACTGCAAAAACACACAAATGTTGACGGCGAAAGGATAGGCACGTTCGGTTTTAGCGGCTCAGGATTTAGCCAGGTGCTTTTTGCAATGAACGATTACAGGATAAAAGCAGTCGCTGATATTGAAAGCGGCATATACATGGACGGGTTGTACCAGTCTTTTTCAGCGTCGGACTATTACCAGCCTGGTAAGATGCGTGCACCGTTCCTTCACATCTTCAGCACCGACCTGTCAAAACAGGAAAGATTCATCGACGAATTTTATAACAAGACAAAATTTACGCAGCGGTATCGCCTTATAGTAAATCAGCCTGCTTTGCACCATTGGGATTTTGCGACAGAAGGATACACTTCATGTGCGGTTTTAAACATGCGGGGCGCGCAACAAGAAAATATTCAGCGGGCATTTAAAATAGCGTCCTTGTACCTAATCAATTTTTTTAATGCTGAATTAAAAAACGAGGACGATGCCGGAAAGTTTTTGTCAAACAAACCCGTCATCGAAAATGTGCAAGATTCCTTATGGACTTTCTCAGAGTTCCCGCCGTTCAAAGCTGCGCCCGACCGGGAGGCATTTGAATATATCATCAGGACGAAAGGCATTGATGAGGCAATTAGCGTTGTTCGAAACACGATTAAAGAAGATACCACCACCGATATTATGAAGTGGTTTATTTTGAATTCGCTTGGCTACAACTTTATGGGTGAACAAAAATATAAAGAGGCTGTCGGCGTTTTTAAATTAAATACCGAGCTGCATCCCGATGACCCCAATTTGTTTGACAGCCTTGCGGAGGGCTACGAGCAGTCAGGAGATAAAGAGAATATGAAGAAGGCATCGGCGATTGTAATGGAGATCCTGAATAAAAAGCCAACATTGACCGATGCAGAAAAAGGGTTAAAGAGTAATGCTGAAAGACGATTAAAATAGTGTAAAATATATTTGTTTCCGCCGCATGCGCTTGTTCCGGTTCTAACCGTTGGCGAGGACGCCAAAACCAGCCAGAGATGATGCATTGCTAATGCGTGATTATTAAAGCACGATAGCCAATGTATCCGAAGTACCAAAAGTGAAACTGCTGCTTTGCATTTTAAGAATGCTGCCATTTGAGTTGTACGTTAAGATATAATTGGTCTCAACGTGTTCTTTCTTTTCAATTACATTCGGCACAGTTATCTTTTTTGACATCGCTTTTGTAGCTGATGGATATTTACTCAGCAACCTGGCATCAAGTGTTGTATCCCATACTATCGTTCGGGTTGTACTTCCTACTTTTTCAACTGCTATGTATATTTCTGCAGAAGAACCTCTATATACTTTAGAGGAGTAATTACTGCCCTTATTCAACGAAAATAAAACTGTTTTCTCAACAGGTTTATCTCTAATAACGCTCATTAGCGGTTCATAAGCTGCGATGCCCGCACCTGAAGCAATCAATAGAAAAATGCACCACAACAAAAAACATTTCCTCATAAATTGTTTTTATTCTCCGTGATTGTTCAATAACCGTGCAAGAGAGCTTCCCTCTGTGAAATGAAGTATTTCCCCATTGAAACGCCACTAATTTGGTCAATCCGGCCAATTATTGTGTATTTTTTACACA
>DASQJI010000499.1:0-8143 GCA_035631175.1 Parafilimonas sp. | reverse complement strand
ATGTTCCATACTTTTAGCATTGGCCGGATTCAAATATTGGTCACTGATATGGTCACAATACGTGATCACCATTGTAACATGGCTGCTGTTGTATAACACGTCGGGTTACTCTCTTTATACCCGGCGGAAAAAAATAATTGTAAAATCTTTTCTACTAACACGATCGGTAATAGGCAAACTGATTGGTTTTAACACCGTTAATTATTGGGCACGAAATGCCGACAATCTTCTCGTAGGTAAATATTACGGCACAGCGGATCTGGGAATTTATAGCCGCGCCTACCAGATGCTTACTCTTCCCCTCGCATTGATCACCGGCATATTTACAACGGTATTGTATCCAAGCCTGGTGCGGTATAAAGAGCGCGGCGGCGATGTTGAGAACGAATATGCATTTGTTTTGAAATTAATATCGTTTATTAATTTTCCACTCGCCGTACTACTTCTATTATTACCTAAACAATTTGTGCATATACTTTGGGGTGATCAATGGATGATGGTCGCCCAACTGTTACCGTACTTTGGAGTGTTGATACTTTCACAGACATTATTTTCAACATTAGGCACAATTCTATTAATTGAAAAGCACGAAAAAGCGCTTATGTATTCGGGATGGATTGGTGCCGTTTGCATGGTCGGCGGTATTGTTTACGGGTTGTTTATTTCATTAACGGCCGTTGCAGCATTTTACGCTTTAGCTTATATAGCATTGGCGTTGCCCTTTAACCTGATTTATGTGGTACACCACAAACTGAAGTTTAAAAAGATCACCAGGCTATTACTGCCCCAGGTTATCTTGTCTGTTTTAATATGGATCTCTATTTATTATCACCGAAACGATTTGCTGGCCGCTGCACTGATCGTGTGGATACTAACAATAGTTTTTAATTCGCTGCCCGAATTAAAAAAACTGGTTTTCCTAAGAAGAAAATCTCACCTCGTTTAATGCAGACATCGCAAACCATGAAAGTGGCCGCAGTCTTGGTTACCCACAACCGATTATCGCTATTGCAGCAAAGCGTCGATGCCATTACAAACCAAACGGTAAAGCAGACGCTCTGATCGTTATAAATAATGGCAGCACCGACGGAACTTCGGAATGGCTAACTACACAAAAACACGTTACTGCCATAAATAAAAATAATGACGGCAGCGCCGGCGCATATTATGCAGGAATAAAACATGCTTACTGCAAAGGCTTTGATTATATATGGCTCATGGACGATGACGGAATAGCTTTCGATAACGCACTGGAAGAACTGATCAACGCGGCGCAAATAGTTCCGGATTTTTCTTTTTTGTGCAGTAAGGTGATCAGTGCTGATGGAAGTTTCATGAACGTTCCCTCGGTTGATACGAGTCTCTCAAAATATGATTACCCGGTTTGGGGTCAATACGCGGAAAATGGAATTACACGTGTTAAGAATGCTACATACATTTCGCTGTTCATCAATTCAGCGCACTTAAAAGCAGCAGGGTTGCCTTCTAAAGATTTTTTTTTCTGGGCCGACGATATTGATTTTACTGCACGGCTTTATAAACAGGCGCCTGGCTATATGGTTGGTAAAAGCATCGTAAAACATCTGCGGATAAATCCATCGATACCCAGTATCCTTAACGAAATGGATAAAAAACGTCTTAAACTGCATTATTATAATATACGCAATGGATTATACCTGAGTAAAAGGGATAATAGAAAAACGATCTATTTTATAGATCTTCTCGCACATGCAAGAAATATGTTTGTGTCCCTATTAAAAACGTACGGATTTATGCGGTTCAGGATTTATCTGCGTGCTTTTTTCGCTTCCTTCTTTTTTAAACCCAGGATAGAATATTTAGACGCGCAGGCTGGCCACTGATAAAATTGTCGGTTGCAAGCGAACATCAAAAACCAAGTCTTTGCGAATCGTTTTTGTTACCCATTACGCAGAATTATACGGAGCAAACAGGTCGCTGATCGATCTCATTACAGGAATAAGAAAATTGCATCCCGCTTTTGACCCTATGGTCATCTTGCCTTTCGAAGGCAAGATGACAAATAAACTAAAATGCTTAAAGGTCGACTACCGGGTAATTCCATTTCATAGTTCGGTTACGATTGAAGCATCATCGAAGACGAAAGCTTTTTTTAAAGGATTAGCGAAACTTTTAATTAATCGTTTATTGCTGTTGAAACATAGCGCAGCTTTGCGGCGGTTCAATCCTGATATTGTGCACAGTAATTCGTCTGTTTTCAGCTTCGGTTCGCAGCTTGCCGCGAAACTTAAAAAACCGCATGTATGGCATATTCGCGAATTTGTATATGAAGATTATCACTATAAATATAGCCTGGGTGAATTAGCTTTCAGGAAGCAACTGAACCGGGCCGCTTGTGCAATAGCGATCAGTTCTGCGATTCGTAATAAAAGGTGTCAACACCTGCTGTGTGAGTGCGAAACCATTTATAATGGCGTAGTATTTGAAGAAGACATCATTCGAAAGACAAAAGGTGAGCGATTTGTTTTTGGCATGGTTGGTATTATAACCAGGGGTAAAAATCAATTGGAAGGAATAAAAGCGTTCGGACGGCTCGCAAATGAATATTCTGATATTTCTCTCAAGTTATACGGTGACTTTGCCGATGAGAATTATGAAACAGAGATCAACGACTATATACATACCCACGACCTGGCTCGCCGTATCAGGTTTGAAGGACATAAAGAATCGATCAACGAGATCTTCAAAAATATCGATTGCCTTATTCAGCCCGCGCATCACGAAGCGATGGGCAGAGTGACTGCAGAAGCAATGAGCTACGGCGTCCCCGTTGCAGGTTATGATGGCGCAGCTACGAGCGAGTTGTTAACACATGATAAAAATGGCCTTTTATATAAAACAGAAGATCAGCTTTACCGAATACTAAAAGAATATTTAAAAAATGACTCAATGTATAATCGTCTTTCACTGGAAAGTATCAAGACGGTGAAAGAAAGGTTTACCATCGATAAGTATGCTGCAAATATTTTCTCTGTTTACAAACGTATCCTCACACATAAACTGCAAGCGACATGAAGAGCTTTAAGTTTTTGATCATCGTGCTCACGATGATATCCTGCGCGCATAGAAATATATCTGCTCAACCGAATGAATCTGACAAAACATTTTTTACAAAGCCCCGGTTTGGTGTCATCGTCCATTTTCTATACCAACTGCAGAACGAAAATCCCGAATGGAATGATGGTAAAAAAACCAGTTGGGATTCCTGTGTAAATGACTTTAATGTGCAAAAATTTGCAAATCAACTTGCAGAAATAAAAGCGGATTATGTAATTTTTACGATCCATCAAAAGACGCAGTACATGTGTATTCCTAACGAGGCGTTCGAAAAAATTACCGGGCTGAAAAGAGGTGAAGCAACGTCTAATATCGATCTTATCGCGAAACTTTCACGAGAGCTCCAGAAAAGAAACATCAAGTTGTTTTTATACATCCCGGGTGATGGTCCTTACGGCAATACTTTTTTGAGAGATAAATTCACTTACGGCTTTACGCCTGGTGGTACTTTAAAGATCAACCAGAATTATCTGGAAAAATGGACCAGCGTTATAAAGGAAATAAGTCTTCGCTATAAGGACAAGGTGACAGGTTGGTGGGTTGACGGCTGTGATCCTTCCAAGGGTTTTAATAACGCAGTTTTTAAGCAACTTGAGGATGCCATGAAAGCCGGTAATCCGAAGGCTTTGGTCGCTTTCAACTACGCGTACGATAAAAGTCCTTACATGGACTCTTCTATCGGTGATTACAGTGCAGGTGAAGAATACAATCTAAAATATTTTCCGTCCAAAGATTCTGTCGTGCCGCAAAATAAATACTGGCACATTTCTTCGTTTGTTGGCAAATCATGGACCTCTTCAGGGATCAGGTTCACTGATAACTATCTGTCCAAATACATGTCTACTTGCCTAAGATCCGGTTCCGTTACGTTAGGCGTGGCTATCAACAGAAACGGCGAAATACAAAGAGACCAGTTAGGACAACTTGTGAGAACTGCAGCTTCACGAAAAAGATAACTGTAAGGACTAATGAATTCCGGAGATTTTTTCTTGTTGCTATATGGTAATTTGTGGCTTTACTTTTTATCATTAGTGATCTCCTTTTTTTCTTTTTTCGTTTTTTATAAACGTTATTTCATCAGCATATGGGACCCGATCCTTGTAAGCCTCGTATTTTCGGCCTTTGCATGCGCGACACCGATTTTCCTGTTTATGCTGGGGAAAATTAGCTGGTTCTATTTCCTGGTATTTTTATCCACGCAGCTGGCGTTTCTAGTCGGCCTCCTGGTCTGCAAACCTTTAAATCCAAGGGTTGAGAATAGCACGATATATAAACTTGAGCATGAACAACTGGCGTTCAAGATCTTTTTCATACTCGTTTTTTTCATCCATTTAATACTGCAACTCTACATATACAAGGAGAACGGCATTCCGGTTTTCATGTTTAGTAAACTTGAGATTTACGGAGCCGCTGACATTCTGCAGTTTGAGAACAGAATTGTGACGATCTTGTATCCTTTTTTAAGTTTTTGCGCGGTTTATTTCTTGTTTACAAAAAAGAGTTTTGGTTTCAGGATATTCACGTGGATAGCGATTATTTGGGTGATAATAAATGGCATCCTGTCTGCTTCAAGAGGATTTTTTCTGATCATTGGTGAATCGATCTTTATCCTGCTTATATTTTATGATACGCTTGAAACAAAATTCACCTTTATAAAATTCCGGATGCTTGAAAGAAAAATGATTTTGTGGAGTATTGTTTTCGCCTTACTGGTCATAATGGTGCAATTCTCGGATGGTTCCAATCCTTTCTACGTGCTGGCTTATCGTTTAGCTGCTTCGGGCGACAGCTATTATATGAGTTTGCCCAACGGGGTTATTGATCAAATGGATCATGGCCATGGCCTCATTTCTATTTTCTCAAGTCCGTTGAAAATGTTTGGCCTGATTAAAGATTCGCAGATGCCTGAAAGTATCGGGTATCAGCTTGTGCATTATTATACGCCCGGACTTGATTTTACCGGGCCAAATTCAAGACACACGCTCATTGGTTATCTCTACCTCGGTCTCGGGGGCGCAATAGTTTTCTCGTTTACACTGGGGTTCGTGGCAAGTTTTGTAAGAAATATACTGTATTACGTCTGCAGAAAAAACAAATTGACAGTGCTGCTCTATCTTGGGTTGCTCATTTTTGTTTCCAAATTTGAAATGGATTATTTTACTGCGCAGTCATACTTTATAAATTTTCTTTTATTTATCATACCGCTCCTTGTCACCGCGATTTTTCTCGCAGAGCTTTTAAAATTTAAGCCTTTAGCGAAACCCGACAATCAAAAGCATTTGATTGAAACCTAGGTGTGCAGCAGGCGTCCGTGTTGGCTGATCTTAAACAAGGTGTCCGCAGACAACCTGGCGAACCAATCAAGTCAAAATACCCGGTAATGCTTCTCTCTATAATAATCGTCACTTACAATGCAAACGGGCACATTGAGGCGTGCCTTAGCAAGCTGTATGAAAATTATAGCGAAGACTTTGAAGTAATCATGCTGGATGGTGGCTCAACGGATGATACTGTGAAAACTGCATCAAAATACATAAAGGCTCCGAACATAATTATTTCAGAAAAAGACCGGGGTATTTACGACGCAATGAACAAAGCGATAAGAGTTGCTACGGGCGATTTTCTTTATTTTCTTGGAGCTGATGACATATGGACATTGCCGCCCTACGAAGTAAAAGCGATTCTAAAAGAACACGACACTATTTATTATGGGAATGTTGCCATAAAAGAAAAGCCTGGTAAGATCTACGGCACCCGCTTTTGGAAATACAGCATAATAAACAGGAACATTTGTCACCAGGCGATCTTTTATCCAAGGCAGGTGTTTAAAGATCATAGTTATGAATTGAAGTACGAGTTACTTGCTGATTATGTGCTGAATTTGAAATTATGGTCTGACAAAAAATTCAAGTTTCAATATATCGATAAAGTTTTTGCAACGTATAGCATTCACGGCGCATCCAGTGCAAAAATTGATACGAATTTCAGAAAAGATATTGTTGGTATCATCTATAAAAATTACGGACTGCCAGGGCTCATAATGAAAGCGTTCAATCCCCTGGTAAATATCTTCAGGAAAAGATTGTATGAATATTAAGTTTGTTCCTTTTTATTTTCCCCAGTTTCATGCAATACCGGAAAATGATAATTGGTGGGGCGAAGGCTTTACTGACTGGAATTGGGTTAAAGAAGCAAAACCTTTATTTAAAGATCACTACCAGCCAAGAATTCCTGCAAATGGTTATTACGACCTGCGTAATGCCGACGTGATAAGTACCCAGATCAGTTTGGCAAAAGATTATAACATCTACGGCTTTAATTTTTATCATTACTGGTTCGATGGCAAACTCATGCTTGAAACACCGTTGGAAAATTTTATTGAAGAAAATAAAGACCTCGCGTTTTGTGTAACATGGGCAAACGAAACATGGACACGCAGGTGGTTGGGGAAGGTGAATGATGTCTTAATAGAACAAAAACATAGTGCCAATAAACAGGTATGGAATAAGCACCTGGCTTATTTGCAAAGACTATTTACTAATGAAAACTATATAAGAATAAATAACCGGCCTGTTTTTGTCATTTACCGCCCCGACCTGATCAGCAATATGAAAGCATTGATGGATTATTATAATGAGTCTACCATGCAAAAGATCGGGCACCGTATTTATTGGATCGGCGCCAAAGCATACGAATCTTTGAATAACCAATGGGAAAAGCTGGTTGACGGGATCTTAAGGTTTGAACCACGTTATTCAATGAACACAATACATAACGGCAACGTCGTGCTGCATAATGTTGACAAAGTACTGCGATCACTGCCTGAACGCTTGCAGATCCCCCTGGGTGAATTAAAAGCAAAGCTATCCACTTTATATACTGTTTACGATTACAGAAAGACGTGCGAGGCGATCCTGAAGAAAAACAAACAAACAATACAACATAAACACAAGATCTACCAGGCAGCCTTTGTAGGGTGGGATAATACTCCAAGATATGGGAAACGTTCAAAAATTTTTGCACGCAGCAACCCTGAAAACTTCAGGTATTTAATAAGCAATCTGATCGAGCAGGAATCGGCGAAAGGCAATGAGTTCCTTTTCATAAATGCGTGGAATGAATGGTCGGAATCAGCATATCTTGAACCGGATAACGTTTATGGAGACGCTTACCTGTCTGTTTTGAAATCGCTTTCCTGACCACACCACACAAAAGTTCTGAGTTAGTAACTGATGAAATTTAATATGTCGGATTATGAGTTGACGGCGTCCATTGTTCTTTATGGAAATGATTACAATACTGTTAAGGAAACCATTGATTCATTTCTCAGATCAGCCTTGAAGGTCCATCTTTATCTTATTGATAATTCCTCTTCTAATGATTTGAGAGATCTTGCGGATAACAGCTCTATTGAATACATATTTAATAACAGCAACCTTGGATTTGGGAAGGCTCACAATGTAGTTCTTCAGAACTGCCTTGACCAGTCAAAGTATCACCTTGTCCTTAATCCGGATATAAAGTTTGAAAAAGGTGTTTTAGAAGATATTTACCAGTTCATGGAAGCGCACCACGAGATCGGACAACTTATGCCAAAGGTCTATTATTCCAATGGCAAGCTGCAAAAACTGTGTCACCTGTTACCAACACCGATCAATTTAATTGGCAGGCGATTCTTTGAAAATATGCAATGGTCGAAAAGGCTCAACGATAGATATGAGTTAAAAGAATTTCGATATGACAGATGTTTGAATGCGCCCAACCTGTCTGGTTGTTTTATGTTCTTACGTGCTGAAGCCGTAAGAAAAATCGGCCGCTTCGATGAACGTTTTTTTATGTATATGGAGGATGTTGATTTTACACGCAGGATGCATTCTGTCTATAAAACTTTATTTTATCCGCATGTGAATATCATACACGGATTTGAAAAAGAATCTTACAGCAACTCAGCTGTGCTAAAACACCACATTAATTCTGCCGTTAAATATTTTAATAAATGGGGCTGGATTTTCGACGATCAGCGTGAGACTTTTAATACGCAAGTGCT
>DASQJI010000498.1:0-12182 GCA_035631175.1 Parafilimonas sp. | reverse complement strand
CCATACGGATCAAAGAAATACCACTTGCCATCAACCGGGTCTCTGTGTGCATAAAAAATATGGAGATGCGTGTTTTCGTTTGTTGTTCCATCCGTGCAACCGCATCCGCCCGGACCGGTGCTGCCTGCCCATGCAATCGCTTGCCCTGCGCTGACCGTTTTGTTGAGCAACGTCATATCAATCTTTTGAGCATTCGATCCCCAATGCGCATAGTCAGGATTTCGTTGTGACGTAGTTAGCGGACATCCGGTAGAATTCAGGTAATTTTTATAATTAGTCAAGTTGCTTCCGGAGAGTGTTGGCACCGTTGCTGACCAGGCTTTACTACAGTCAGTTGAAGGGCCATTTCGCAAATGCATATAAATCGTGCGGTACACGTCTTTCTTTAATCCCACATCGTGACTTATCACCATCGTATTGCCGGACCAGTTATCCCATCCAATATAGATCACGCGTCCGGCGGCAGCGGCAGTGATCTGGAAGGTGCCCACAACTTTTTTTGAATAGTCAAGCGCATGATGCCATGAACCCGGACTGTACAGCCATCCATTGTGATTCATGTTTGAAGCGGCTTCATTAAATGGCAAAGTGAATATCTGGTCCTTTGCGTCGAACAGTGCTGAATTGCGCGAATAGTAAGTCGACCCTATTTTCAGGTTCGGCCAACGGTAATATACTACGTCGCCCGGGCTGGGTATAGGGCATGTGCCCGGTTTCCCCTCACAATGATACGTACCTGCTGTTATCCCATAATTGTAAGTGTCTCTGCCACTGGTGCCAGGATTATCATCCATCAACACATTGTTGAGACAATCATCAGCGCATTGACTATCGTATGTTTCCAGGTTTATCAGCCTTAAATTCTGAGAGCCGAGCTCCGCCCATTTCGACGTCGTGCTTTCCCAGTCTGTTCCATTCCACAGCGCGTAGCCATCAGTTCCTCCTCTCCAAACTCCCAAATAAACTCGCACGCCACCCGAAACGTAGCTGCTGATGTTTATCAACCGAAGATTTTGAGCGGCAAGTTCCTGCCATTTTGCAGTGAACTGACTCCAGTTTAATCCGTTATACAATGCATATCCGTCCGTGCCCGCACGCCACACGCCTGTGTATAGCCGTGTTGTCCCTGATAAGTAGCTGGCTACATCGATTAACCGATAATTTGCTGCTCCCAATTGCTGCCATTTCGTAACAAAATCATTCCAGTTCAAACCGCCATATAGGTAGTAGCCGTCGGTACCCGCACGCCATACGCCCACATATAATCGCGTTGTTCCTGAAAGATACGTTTCGATATCGATCAGCCTTAAACCCTGTGCACCAAGTTCCTGCCATTTAGCGACAAAATCAGACCAGGTAACGCCGCCATACAATGCGTATCCGTCCGTGCCCGCACGCCAGACACCGTTATAATAACGTATTCCACTTTTGGTGTATGTTGAAATGTCAACGAGGCGCAGATTCGAACTGGCTAAGGAGGACCATTTACTTACGAAACTACTCCACGTGAGCCCTCCATATAAAGCGTAGCCGTCAGTCCCGGCTCGCCAAACACCAGTGTAAAAATCCTGCGCCGAAATTTTGGTAACGATTACAAATGCAATTACCAAGTGCAACAAGGTTAATTTGATTTTCATGTTTGATTGTTTTGATGTTTCGAAATAAGTTTTTTAGCCGATCTAGATCAGTAGTTAAGCTGTGTAACTATTAATAGTGGGAGTTTGGTTTTTTACAGGGAAAAGTGGCTGTGCAATGTGGAAGGTGTTTTATGTGCACTGTGAAGACCACGATGCAGCGCACAGGATAACGAGTAAAAATTTCGGTTTCATAAAAGCAATTTTTATTGGATGATCTTTTTAGAAAGAACGTGTCAAAAATTTGCAGGTGAGATTCGGTGTGAAATCTTAATAAGCAACTTTTAAAGAGACAAGTTTCAACAGGCAGTTTTCTCTGGAGGAGGTGTGATGATATCGGTCAGGTAATTGCAATAGATGGGTACAGAATGATTAGAAAGATTTTCGCTCTCACGATAGACGTTTCTGCACATCGCTGATGCCTGATCAGCAGTGAAAAAAAACCTGGCGGCATCATCTTCATCAAGATCATCAGCATTATTTGAAACAATAACGCTACTGCTTTCAGATGTTTTATCGCATCCCGTGTTGTCATATGTTCGTGAGGGCAGGAACTGAATGGTTAGCGAGGTAATTATGCAAGCCAATATGATCTTTTCTCTCAACATCAAAAATGAAAGTTAATCAAAAATCCAAATAAAACAAGGAATAGATAAAGCTCCCGACATAGCGAGCGAAAAACGCTGAAACCAGGATGCCACCGCCACATCAGTCATTATTACAATTTAGTTCCATTTATAAATGTGAAAATATATTAGTAAGATAAGGTGATCCCTGCTTAAAAAAACAGGGATCACCTTATTGTGGGTTCACTACCTGCGTCATCGTCTTTTCTAAATCGACGATTCTGTGTCCGAACGGAAGCCAGCGCGTTCCTGGTAGCTTCTTACTCTTTTTTATTTGTTTATGATGAACTTGTCTCTGGACTTAATTCCATTATTGTTTATTTCCACATAGTAAACTCCCGCGATAAAATTCGAAAAGTTCAAATGATAATTATTGTTGCCGGTTAACGCGTAATCTGTTTTCCTAAACACAACCATTCCGGTTTTATCGTACACTGCCAGGTCTACGCTTCCGGTTTTGCCACTATTATATGTGATCGTAATATTACCGGTGGATGGATTCGGAGAAATCAGAATGCCGGTCGCAATATCACTTGCAAAGACCGGCTCTTCGGTGACATTTGGTTGCGGAGCTGCCGGATAACCCGGCTTTCCATTTTTCCACGAGATCGGATAACGCGCGCAAGACGTCGTGATTGCGTCGTTCACGCCCGTAGGATAACATGATGGATCAGAATAAATGCCATACGGATCAAAGAAATACCAATGATTGTCCACCGGGTCGCGATGTGCAAAGAAGATATGAAGATGCGTATTCGCATTCGTTGTTCCATCATCAGCACAGCCGCACCCGCCCGGACCAGTGCTGCCGGCCCATGCAACCTGCTGACCAGCGGTGACTGTTGTGTTGAGCAATGTATGATCTATCTTTTGAGAATTCTTTCCCCAATTAGCAACAGTCGGATTGCGTTGGGTCTTATCTAAAGGACATCCTGTATTGTTGAGATAGGTTTTATAATTCGTGAGCGTGCTACCGGATAAAGTGGGCACTGTTTCAGTCCAGGCCTTATCGCAATCGTGAAGAGGTCCGTCCTGCAAATGCATATAGATCGTACGGTAAACATCTTTTTTAGTGCCTACGTCATGACTGATGACCATTGTGTTGCCCGACCAAACATCCCAGCCGATATAAATTACTTTGCCAGGAGCTGCTGCTGTGATCTGGAACGTTTTTGTAACATGTTCGTAATAGTCAATTGCATGATGCCATGAACCCGGACTATAAAGCCACGCATTATGGCCCATGTTGCTTGCGATTTCTGTAAAGGGCAATGTAAATATTTTGTCTTTCGCATCGAACAGCACTGAGTTCCGTGCCCAGTAATTAGTTCCAATATGCAGGTTTGGCCAGCTATAAGTAACCACATCATTTGCACCAGGAAGAGGACAAGTAGTTGGGCTTCCTTCGCAATGATATTTGCCTGCTTTGATCTGGTAGTCATACGTGTCCCGCCAACTTGTGCTGGGATCATCATCCATCAACACATTATTCAAACAATTGTCTGAGCAATCGCTGTCATAAGTGTCAAGGCAGATCAAGCGTAGGTTACTCGCGGCAAGCTCTGCCCATTTAGATGTTGTGCTTTCCCAGTCCGTGCCATTCCATAGTGCATAACCATCGCTTCCTCCTCTCCATACTCCAACATACAAACGTGTACTGTTTTCCAAATAGCTGGTAACGCTTATGAGCCGAAGGTTTTGCGCGGCAAGGGTCTTCCACTCTGCAACGAAGTCGCTATAGTTGACACCGCCGTATAAAGCGTAGCCATCCGTTCCTGCGCGCCACACGCCAGTATATACACGTGTTCCGTTTGAGATATACGTTGCTACATCGATCAGCCGAAGATTTTGCCCGGCGAGTTGTTGCCACTTTGCAACGAAATCGTTCCAGTTCAGGCCGCCGTATAAAGCGTATCCATCGGTGCCTGCGCGCCAAACTCCCACATACAATCGTGTGGTGTTTGATACATAAGTTTCAATGTCGATCAATCTCAAACCCTGCCCCGCAAGCGTTTGCCATTCGGTAACGAAATCGCTCCAGGTAACACCGCCGTATAAAGCGTATGCATCTGTGCCGGCACGCCACACACCATTATAATAACGCGTTCCGTTTTTCAGATACGTGGAGATGTCAACGAGGCGCAGGTTCTGGCTCGCTAGAGTTTGCCATTTACTTACGAAAGAATTCCACGTGAGGCCACCGTACAACGCGTAGCCATCAGTGCCGCCACGCCAGACACCTGTGTATAGATCCTGGGCGGAAATTTCTGTAAGGAACAAACATGCAAATAAGATTTGCAATAATTGGAGTTTGATTTTTTTCATGATTAAAATTTTAATTGTGATGAGGCTTATTATTTATTCGTTTCATTACAGCTCACTCAAAAGTCAATGTTGAACAGTGTATTTCTGCCTCCGTGATTTTTGGAACACAACGGGCACGAAGCATACACAAAGGCCACGAAGAATTGAAGCGGTAATCCTCGCAACATGTATCACGCATGTGCAACACGTCCTGATTTATTTTTACGAATTTCATTGTGGCCGTTGTGGTTCCTTGTGCGCTTTGTGTTACATATTTTTAAAACACAACGGGACAGATGATCGATGATCAGCAATGCATCTTCATTGCTTAATGAATTTCCTTCTCGTAACTACATTATTGGCGACTGCGGTTAATTCATACACTCCTGGTTTCAATCTACTAACATCAAAGCTGCATTCACCGCTCGTAACAACTGCGGTTTGAAAAACCCTTCCGCTTAAATCTGTAATTGAGATCGTTGCCGAAAAAGATGGATTTAATCCTTCAACATGGAGTGCAGTTGAGACCGGATTTGGATAAAGATGTATAGTAGACAGACTTTCGTTTGTTGTCGAATTCTCGATGTTTGCATCGCTTGCAAAAACGTTCGGTGTTGCATTATCCCCATTATATCTTGCAGCGATGAAATTTCCTGAGATGTTCGTATTTCGCGCGCCAGCAGCAATTATCTTTCCGTTCGATTGAATTTTTACCGCATACGCCTCATCATCATCACCATATTGGCTAGCTCCAAAATCGGTTTGGGTTTTTCCGTCTCCGCTGAATGTGTTATCAAGGGTTCCGTTGCTATTATAACGCAGTAAAGCAAAGTTCAGATTGTAAGTAAGGGCTGTAGCACCTGCGACAATGATCTTACCATCACTTTGCACAGCAACATCTTTTGCGTAATCCATGGAGCCGGTTGTGCTGAAGTCAGTAAGAACTTTTCCGTCGCCGCTGAAAGTGTTGTCAATTGTCCCATAAGTATCGAACCGCGCTATTGCTATGTCCTGGTCAGCATCAACATTGGTGTTACCAACAGCCACTATTTTCCCGTTGCCCATGATTGCTATGGAAGCGCAGTGATCTGTGTATCCAAAACGAGCAATCCTTTTACCGGCATTGCCAAAATTTCCATCAAGAAAGCCAGTTGCCTTAAACCGCGCCACGATAAAATGAGACACGTAATCGTTATGAGCATTTCCGCCGATGACGATTTTTCCGTCGCTTTGAATAGCCAATGAGTTTGCTGTTTCCCCCCACCCGAAATTTGTAAATGATCGTCCAAGAACACCGAAAGATTGATCGAGCGAGCCATCGGTGTTATAGCGCAGCAGCATGCATTCTATAACCGACCCATAATAGGCTCCGGCCACCACTATTTTCCCATCTGTTTGAATTGCTACATCGACTGCATAGGCAGTGTCACCGAAATCGGTGATAACCTTCCCGGAAAAATTACTTCCGAATGTTGGGTCAGGAGTACCATTCGTCAACAGGCGCACCAAAGCAACTTTAGGAATGCCGTCGAAATCTGCGACTCCTGCAACCACAATTTTGCCGTCAGACTGGATCGCCACAGCAACTGCTTCATCATTGCCGAGAAAGTTTATGAATGTGTAGCCTTTGTTGTTGAATGTTTGATCAAGCGTACCATTCGTATTAAGGCGCACAATTGCAAAATCAAACACGCCTGATTTTGTGCCGTTGCTTGCACCTACGAGTACACTTTTTCCGTCTGCCTGGAGGGCCATGTCAAAGCAATCGTCTTCCCCCAGCCGGGTTCCATACTTAAAGCCGATCACGACTCTTCCGTCAACACTGAAGGATTTATCCAACGTGCCTGCCTGGGAAAAACTTATTAAAGAAAGAAATACAAAAATTGAAGTCGTAAAAATGTGTTTCATGGTTTTTCAATTTTCAAGTGAGAAAATGAGCGTCAAACAGAGAGCAAAATAGTTCAACGGCGAGCCAAAGTCAATCCCGAATGTGAGGGAGGCCATCAATTGTTCCCTCAATCATGTGCTTGTTGTGCCGGAGTTTCCGCATCCGGCTGTTGCATGGTTCCCGGCGTTGATTAATGCCAACAAATAAGGCTGCCGGAAATACCAGCAGCCTTACAACATTCTTTATTCGCCTGAACAGACCTAATTGCTCTGTTGTTGTGCTTTCATTTGCTTCACGAGTTCTGTTACGCGCGCTCTCATTGATTTGGCAGACCCCATACGCAACAACATCGGACCCTGATGCAAACCTGTTTTATTCGCCGCCATAGCATTGTTACTTTGTGCAGAACCCTGGTTTGTGAAATTGTCACTCCCGTTACAACTATACCCAAATGTAAGGTCCAGTGGGCCCTGTGAAATCTTATTGTAATAATTTGCCGAGGTGGGGAAATTCTGCTGGTTGGTAGTGAAAACCGTTTGAGAAACATCAAAATCATTCAAAACGTATTCAGTGCCATCCGTATCATAGAAGATAGAAAGATTGTTTGTAAACCACAGCTTATTAAAAAAGCCGACTCCGGCATACGGGAACATGAAATCAACACCAGAGACGGTCAGTAGAGGATTTCTCACATTGTTTTCAAATGTATACCGGTCGGAAAAATAAAAGTATGTTCCATCATAATAATCAGCACGGATGCAATTTCCCATATTATCATAAGTCATGTCCTGATGGGTGCCGCCATCATCTTCCCTTATTATTTGCCCCTTGCTGTTATACGTAAAAAGCACGTCTCCATCCGCACCCGCGAGCAGGTCTGCCCATTTTAGTGAAACCAAACGATTGCCGCTATACGTAAAAGAGTCGGTAAAAATTAAATTATCAAAATCATCATAGGCATCGGCCTTGCTAAGTTTGTTGAATCTGTCATATTTCAGTTTAAAGTTTTGAACATAGCCGTACGGGTAAGCAATTCTCCATTCATCGGCCAATCCTTTATCATTATAATGAAAATCCCAGGTGAAGATATCAGGCCAGTCATTGTGTGTCAGTTTGCAGGATGAGTTATTCCCAACCTGCAGATCATTTGTTACACCCGTATTTTCTGCAGACGCATTTTCTTTTTTACAGCTTGTAAGAATTGTGCCGGCAAAGAGCATGAGGGCGTATGTGACGACAATACTTTTTTTCATAACGTTTTTATTTTTTGATTGTTGAATAAAAAATTGTTTAGCTAAGGGGAAGACGAAAAGCGAAATTGCTTACTTGCTATTTTCTTGTCTCAATTCCAATAATTGTTCTTTGATTGATTTTCCTGAGCGATCGAGGAGCGTTGGCTTCTGGCTGTTATCGGTTTTATTGCCGCCGAAAGCATTATTGCTGTTGCCATTGCAACTGTAGCCGAAAGTAATATCAAACGCGCTGCCTGAGGCTTTGTCAAAATAATTCACCGAAGTAGGGAAATTCTGGGCGCCGAAACTGAAATCAGTTTCCGAAGCATTCAGGTCATTCAGGGTAAGCGAACTGCCATCACTAAAATATACTATAGACAGGTTGCGGGTAAACCACAATTTGTTGAAATAGCCTCCTCCTGAATACGGGAACAAAAAATCAACTCCGGAAACGGTAAGCTCCGGATCTCTTACAGGCGAATTAAATTCATAGATGTCGGAAAAATAAAGATCGCTCCCTATGTAATAGTCGCTTCGGGTGCAATTCCCCATGTTATCGTAAGTATTAAGTATGTGGGTATCACCCGCAATATCATCCCACTTTGATATCTGTCCTTTATTGTTATGGGAAACAAGATATTCTAAACTTGTTCCTGAAAGAATAAACGACCAGGCCTCTTTTATTAAGATGTTGCCCCTGTAAGTGAAGGTGACGGTTGAAGATAAATTATTAAGATCATCGTAGATATCAGCTTTAATAAGTTTATTGAATTCGTCATATTCCAGTTTAAAATTAGAAACAGAACCGAAAAAATCAATTGTCCATATATCAGCTAATCCTTTATCGTTATAAGTAAAATCCCATATGGCAGGAGGATAAACCGCGTGTGTTAATTTGCATGAGGAGTTATTCCCAACCTGCAGATCATTTGTTACAACGGTACTCTCTGCAGACGCATTTTCTTTTTTACAGCTTGTAAGAATTGTGCCGGCAAACAGTACGATGTTTAATGTGGTAATCAGATTTCTTTTCATTTTAGAGAATTTTTTGGTGAATAAATCCGGTGAAAGCGGAATGGGATCTCGCTATCCACCGCGTGCAATAATTTTTTCAACCCAAAATACCTTTACTGTAAAGGCAGAAACAATACCCCAATGGGGTATTTTAAAAGATCAGGATAGCCGCTGCTGTATGGCTTTCATCACCGCTTCACTTCGACTGGCCACATGGAGTTTTCTGTAGATGTGTTTTACATGGGTGCGCACGGTTTCATAGCTGATGAACGCTCGTTCCGCGATGGCCTTGTAGTTAAGGCCCTCCACCATCAGCCCGAGTAATTCTTTTTCGCGTTCACTCAACTGGTAATCGGTATCTCCGGGGGAGACCAATATCACATTTTTGTTGCTAAAAAATCCGAGCAATTTTTTAGCAACAGAAGGGCTTACAGGAGCTCCGCCATTATATACCTCATTAATAGCTTCCAGGTATTTATGAGGCGGGTCATTTTTCAAAATATAACCTGATGCACCAGCGCATAAGGCAAGAAATATTTTTTCGCTGTCGTTAAAAACAGTTTGAATAAGAATTTTGATTTTAGGAAATGACTCGCAAATTTTTTTCGTTAGTTCAAGTCCACTTATACCCGGCATTTCAATGTCCATCAGTACTACGTCGGGTTCACTGCGTTTAATATCTATAAGCCACCTGTTACCGTCCGTAAAAGCGCCCGTACACATAAAACCATTGGTGCCATTGAGAATGGTTTGCAGGGCATCTCTCACCAGTTTGTTATCTTCAAATATTGCAACCCGTATATCCATAACGTTCCCGCCCGGCAATTCACGACGACTTAAAATAATTTAGTAATGATTTTATGTGTTTAGCATTTTGCTTTTATAGCAGCTGGCACAATTCACTATTTTAAAAATCATTATACTGCTACCAGTTATAACCGCAAATCTGCAATCCCAAATCCGCAATCTCAATACCCCATCAGGTGATTTTTAATTGCATGCAAACAAGTGCCCCTTCACCCTTTTCTGACTTCAGGAGAAGATTAGCGCCTATTTCATCTGCACGCCTCTGCATATTCTCCAGGCCATTGCCGCGCCTTACCGTGAATGTATCGAAGCCTTTTCCGTTATCGCTCACAGAAAAGTCCAGTTTGTTGTCTTCTTGTTTTATACTCACATCAAGCAAGGTTCCCTCACTATATTTAACGGCATTGTTGATCGCTTCTTTGCAAAACAGGTAAATATTGCGGCGCGATTCCACCGGTAAAACGTATTCATGCAAATGCGCCGGCATCGTCACATGCACGTGCATATTTTTAATTGCGGCCATGTCGCGGGCATATTCCTCCAAACGCTGAATGAGCTTTTGCAAAGAATCCTGGTCGGGATTTATCAGCCATACAATATCATTTAATTTATTAACCATCTCCCCGGATGATTGTTGCATGATATTTAATGACTTTTCGACTTCATTGATCTGTGAATTTTTTATCTGTTCTTTGGTTAAGTGGCTATACATGGCAATTCCGCTGAGCGTGGCTCCTATTTCATCATGCAGTTCACGGCTGATGCGAAGCCTTTCATTCATTAAAGTTTGTTGGCCCTGTAATTTTTTTCTCTTGCGGAAACGGTAGAAGCCGTAACCGCCGAAGGAAAGGATGGCGAACGTTCCCGCGAAAGAAAAATTACGAACCAGTTTTCCGTTTTTTATTGCAGCGGCCGTGATTATATCTCTTTTATCCTGCGCCGCTTTTATTGCATTTTCTTTTTTGTCGAAGTCATATTGCATCTGCTGCTGCACCAGTTTTTTTGCATTCTCTTCATTGAACAAACTGTCACGATAGGCAAACACGAACTTATAATCTTCCAGCGCTTTTTTATAATTGCCCTGTGTGCTATCCAGCGCAGCCAAATTTTCATAGCTCCATTTAATTAACTCCAAACTGTTTATCTTTTTTGCAAAGGATAATGCCTTATCAAAATAGTGAAAGGCATTATCGTATTTCTTTTGCTTCATATACACCAGGCCTATGTTATTATAAATATCCGGAAGTTGCTGGTCGATGCCCGATTCCTGGTATATCCTTAAGGCAGCGAAATCATACTTCAGCGCTTCATCGTAATCCTCCCGTTGATTATATATAAGCCCGAGGTTATTGTAAATCTCCGCGAGCGCTGCATCATTCTTTGCTTCCTCAGCTAGTTTCAAAGCCGCAAAACAACTTTTTGTTGCTTCCGGATAATTCCCTTGTTGAATATAAAGCCAGCCTATAGCACTGTAGGTGGTGGCGATGTCTGACTTAAATCCCAGCTCTTCACTTATTTTCACAGAGGCATAATAATTCCTGAGCGCTTCAGGATAATTGTGTTGAAGAGAATAAATATTTCCAAGATTGAATCGGACCGATGAAATGCCTGGTTTGTCTCCGAGCTCTTCTTGTATCCTTAAAGAAAGTAACGTATTCCTCAGCCCTTCCGGGTAATTTCCCTGCGAGACCCTGTTGTGGCCAATGACCTGGTAGGTGCCTCCAATTCTTGCTAAAATTTTCACTTTCTCCGCAGATGTTGCGGACAGGTTTAATTTGTTATATATGGCTAGCGCCTCATTACCATATTTTACACCTTCATCAAATTTTCCCTGGCTCGCAGATAGTGCGCTTATTCCTCTTTTTGAATCAGCGATCCCCATCTGATAGTTTAGCCTCGTTGCAAGGTTGAGCGCAGTCCTTGCAAAGTATAATGCCGTGTCAGTATTTGAATAACGAAATTGTTTGCCCACGGCAATCAATAAGTTGACCTTACTGGTATCTTCAGCGGCTGTTTGCAAAAGTGTTTGAAGCGAGTCAACGGTATTCGGTTGAGTATGGCCCGCCACGGATAGCAGAAACGAAACGCCCAACAGAATTTTTCTCATGGCTTTGTTATTAGCACCTGGCGTTGGTGGAACAGTTGTTTTGTCGTTTCTAAATGTAAAGCCTTAATATGAGTTTAGGAAAAAAATTAAATAGAACGGTCCCGTTGTGATTCGTCGTGCACTTCGTGTCCCTGAATTTATTTTGGAGCACAACGAGCACGAAGAAGACACGATGAACACAAAGTGGGATCAAAAAGTATTCGTCTCGTTCGAATCTTTGTTGTGATTTCGTCGTGTACTTCGTGTCCGTGAATTTGTTTTGGAGCACAACGAGTACGAAGAAGACACTATGAACACAAAGTGGGATCAAAAAGTATTCGTCTCGTTCGAATCTTTGTGTCCGTTGTGATTCGTGGTGCACTTCGTCTCCCTGAATTTATTTTGGAGCACAACGAGCACGAAGAAGACACGATGAACACAAAGTGTGAGATGAAAAAATATTTGTCTCGTTCAAATCTTAGTGTACTTCGTGGTTCGTGGTGCACTTCGTGCTCCTGGATTTTTTATAGAGCACAATAAGCACGAAAAAACATAAATGCCAAGAAATTGTTCTCCCGTCATACCAACCTA
>DASQJI010000497.1:0-1955 GCA_035631175.1 Parafilimonas sp. | reverse complement strand
GTTTGTAAACTGTTGGTGATAAGCGATAAAGGTTTACAACTGTATATTACACTTCATCGCTCCATATCTGCTTTACCTGCATAGAATTTAGGATAATTCGCTTTTTAACTCGCCTAAATGTTTTTCGGAGAGATCAGTGTTATATGAGGTACGTGAGCTAATTTTCCAATGCTGTATGCTTCGGCGGGAAGATGGTCTTTAGGTTGTAAGACAACTTGTACAGTTTACTTAGGACTTGCCGACAAAGATATAAAATATTGATTATCAATTAATTGTGGCATAATGTTTGCAGAGTGGATGCAAGCTTTTTTTCAAAAATCGTTTTAAAGCCTTGCATCTGTATGATAAATTATCAGTCACAAAAGCAACTGCGTTTATTTGAAACACCCTTTGAGCAGCATCTTGATGCAAATAATCGTTGGGTCCAACTTGCAGATAAACTTCCCTGGGATGATCTTGTAAAAATCTACAATAAAAAATTGCGCGCCGATTTTGGAGCACCCTCTATTGATGGGCGTATGATAATTGCAACCCTTATCATAAAACATAAGCTTAATCTTAGTGACCGCGAAGTAATCGAGATGATCAGGGAAAATATTTACATGCAGTATTTTGTAGGCCTGTCATCTTTTACAACAAAAGAGATATTCCATCACACAGAATTTGTGCACATAAGAAAACGCTTGCAGGTGGCGGATTTTAATGAGATGACAGAAGAACTGATGCGTGAAGCCGGCATCTTGCAATCTTTTGAAAAAAGCGAACAGAATGATAATGAAAGTTCGCAGAACCGGGATGGAGATTTCCCCAATAGATTGGAGCAAACACAAACAACAGAAGATGAACAAACAACATCTCAACAAAATATTGAACAGGCAATACCACACTTGCAGGATGAACAACAACAATACAGTGAACAAAACCCTGATAAAGAGCAATTGGATAATGCAGGTGTGATGCAATTAGATGCAACAGTAGCAGATCAGAAAATAAAATATCCCAATGATGTGGATCTTCTTAACACCGGCAGACAGGAAACAGACAGATTGATAGATATTTTATGCGGGCAGTATCAATTAAGACGTGCGCGAACCTATCGAAGAATTGCAAGAATGCAATACCTGAATTTTGCAAAGAAAAAAAATAAAGCAGCCAAACAAATAAGGAAAGCAAGGAAACAGCAATTGCAATTTTTAAAAAGAAATTTGAAAAGATTGGATGAAATAATAGAACAAGTGCAGCAGCACACAGGCAGTTTACGTTTACCTTTTGAACACAGGGATTTAAGAATACTGTGGGCAATAAGACTACTGTATGATCAACAACTGCAAATGCATAATGCAAATACCAACCGCCTTGATGACAGAATAGTAAGCCTTTATCAACCCTATGTGCGCCCCATTATGAGAGGCAAGGCCAAACATAAAGTAGAATTTGGAAGTAAGAATGGCATCAGTTTACAATACGGATATGCCTTGTTGGAAAAATTAAGCTGGGATGCATACAATGAATGTAACGATTTACAACCGGCTGCAGACAATTACAAGAGAAGGCATGGTTATTACCCGGAGTGCATTGTTGCCGATAGCATTTACCATACTAAAGCCAACAAAAAGTTTTGTGAGGATAATCACATACAACTGGTTGGAAAAAGATTATCAAAAAGAGCACTGTCAAAGATGAGTTCCAAAGAGAAAAAAGAATATCGAAAGCTTCATAACAGCCGCAACCAGGTAGAAGGAAAATTTGGTCAGGGTAAAAATGGATACGGGTTAAATGAGATTAAAGCAAAATACGCTAACACATCTGCCAGTTGGATAGCAGCCGTGTACTTTGTAATGAACATCCTGGTATTTGCAGGAAGTTCTTTTTGTCATTTTTTTTATTGGCTGTATAATGCCTTGCAGGCTATGACTTTAAAAAGAAAAATACCGCAGCCAATAAACGACCAATCC
>DASQJI010000496.1:0-7366 GCA_035631175.1 Parafilimonas sp. | reverse complement strand
ATTGCCCAGATCTTTGCAGGACTACAGGAATGGAAAAAGAACAACACTTTTGGCGCGACCGCGTTCACGGCGTACGGTTCATTCTGGCTTTCTCTTGTGGCATTGTGGCTCATACCATCCACCTCGTTCGGCGCCGCATATAAATCAAGTGAAACTGCTATCGGCTGGTATTTATTGCTGTGGGGTGTTTTTACTCTCTTCATGTTCGTCGGGACGCTAAAACTCAGCCGCTTACTGCAAGTTGTTTTTATTACGCTCACGATCTTATTCTTCCTGTTATCTGCAAGCGTCTTTACCGGAAATGCAACGTTGCACCAGGTTGCCGGGTATGAAGGAATCATTTGCGGAGGCTCGGCATTCTATGGATGCGTGGCGCAGGTGTTGAACGAAGTATATGGCAGGAAGGTGCTGCCGGTGTGATCAATGAGTTTGATCGTATTTCTCTTGTTTCTTCTGCTGTCAATTTCTATTTAGTAACATTGCAGCCGAAACGAGACGCATGGTTCAAAAGACATATAGTATCTATTCCGACAATATTGATAACGGGCAGTTTTTTATTGAGGCCGGAAAAAATCATCTTGCCTTCTGGTGCAGGGAGAGGGATGAAAATAAAATAACGGCGTTTGAATTTTTTCAATGTGATAATTATACCGGCAGTTCATTTGATAAGATATTAGATGCCGCCCGGCTGCATTCAAGGTTGCTCGCAACAACAGTTGAAGCGCCGAATTTCATCATGAATACTGACGAAGCGCTTGGTGTACCTGCAAACCTTTCGGGCAACGATGAACACTTTATCTCACAAAATTTTGAGCTGCTTTTTGGACCTTGTGCTACCGCTAATTTTTTGTCCGAAAATGTTGAACAATATCTTTTTGCTTCGAGGATAGATATTGCCTTGCAGGAAAGGGTGCGGTCATGTTTTCCGAACGTAAAATTTCACACCCAATATGCGTGCTTGCTGCGTTCACTGATTTCAAATACCGGCGATGATAAAGTTTACCTCTTTTTTTATCCGAACTATTTTTCTTTGATCGCAATGAAAGACGGCCGGCTTGAGTTCTTAAAGACAAAATCTTATATCGCGGCAGACGACGTTTTGTATTTTGTTTTGAATGTTTTCAGGCAGTACAAGATTAGTAACAGCACGGAGATCCTAACAGGCGGTTTCATCGATGAGCAATCTAAATTATATCAAACATTATATCAGTACCTCGAAGGTTTAAGACCCGCAGCCGTCGATGAAGCAGTGTTTGCAACCGGTGAATTCAAAGATTACTCTTTGCATTATTTTTTACCGTATGCAAATTATGTGTTATGAGGATCATCTCAGGATCGCTCGGCGGACGGAGAATAAATCCTCCTTCCAAAATGCCGTACACGCGGCCGACCACCGATATCGCGAAAGAAGGATTGTTTAATATTATACAAACAAGGATTCAGCTTGAAGGAGCGAAAACGTTAGATCTTTTTGGAGGGACAGGCAGCATCACATATGAACTTGCATCAAGGGGTGCGGTAGATCTTACAGTCGTGGAAAAGGATCCGGCCATGTTTACATTCATTAAAAAAAATATCGAACAGTTCAAAATTGAAAATTGCAAAGTCATCAGGATGGACGTGTTTAAGTTTTTGGCAGCGGACAACGGCGAGTACGATTTTATTTTTGCCGGTCCACCATATGCGTTGAATACAATTGATGAGTTGCCGAAGATGATCGTTTCAAAAAAAATGATTGCGCCCGGAGGCCTTTTCGTTCTCGAGCACACCCCGCGTAATAACTACGAAAGCTATGCGGGATTCGGCTTTAAAAGAAATTATGGCACGACTGTTTTTTCGTTTTTTGAAGCTACTGCGGGCTGAATTTCAAAAAGTATATGCTGTATGTCAAATGTGATCTTTATAACGGGGATTGGAACTGATGTTGGGAAAACAGTTGCTGCCGCAATTTTGGCTGAAGCGCTCGAAGCAGATTATTGGAAACCAGTGCAGGCAGGTTTTAGCGAAGGAACCGACGCGGAGCTCGTGCGGTCGTTACTTACACCTCAAACATCGGTTGTTCATCCGGAGACCTATAAATTAAAACTTGCAGCCTCACCGCACATCGGTGCGAGGGAAGAAGGAATTAAAACAGACCTGGATAAGATCGCGGCAGATTTTCGCGCCATAACCTCAAACGTGAAAAACTTAATAATAGAAGGTGCCGGTGGTTTGATGGTCCCTTTGAATGAAGAGGAATTTGTAATTGACCTCGTGAAAAAACTAAACGCCCGCGTAATATTGGTGAGCAGGAATTATTTGGGCAGTATTAATCATTCACTGATGACCGCGGCTGTTTGCAAACAAAACGATCTGCATGTTTTGGGATGGATATTTAATGACCATTATTTGAACTACGAAGAAGAGATCGTGCAATGGAGCGGTTTTCCAAAGATCGCCTCAATTCCGGCCTCAAAAAAAATTGACGCAGCGTTTATAAAAGCACAGGCACCGATCATGAAAAATGCGCTGATCAATTTTCTATGACAAAAGCAGAACTGAGAAACATTTACCGGCAAAAGCGCTTGTCTATTCACGCTAAGGAAAAATTAAAGCTCGATGACCTCATGCTGATCGAGTTTCAAAAGCTTTCCTTCGAAAATACTGAACTTGTGCTGAGCTATTGGCCGCTGTCAAAATTCGCTGAGCCGAATACGCATTTATTTACGGGTTATCTCCGGCATATGATCCCGTCGCTGACGATTTGCTATCCTGTTATCAATCCTGCAAGGCATACGATGTGCGCTGTGGCCATAAACGAAGACACCGTTTATAACACAAATACATTTGGGATCTATGAACCGCCTCGTGGGGATGTTGTAGATTCGGCAGCGCTTGATCTCGTATTTGTACCGATGTTGACCTGCGATATAAAAGGCAATCGTGTTGGTTTTGGCAAAGGTTATTATGATATATATCTTGCTTCATGCCGCGATGATGTTTGCAAGATCGCCTTCTCCTATTTTGAACCAGTTGATGCGGTGGATGATGCAAATGCGTTTGACGTACCTTTGAGCTATTGCATTACGCCCCACAATATTTATGAATTTTAATTCTGCGTTTCTTCGTTCTTTTCGAATACTTCTTTTCCCGTTTTCATTATTATATGGCCTGGCTATTATCATTCGTAATTTTCTTTATGATATAAAAATCCTGCGCTCGGCGGAATTTAATTTGCCCATCATTTGTGTGGGCAACCTTGCGCTCGGCGGTACCGGCAAATCGCCGATGGTTGAATACCTCGTTGACTTGTTGCACAAAAAATTTAGAGTTGCAACCATCAGCCGCGGTTACAAACGTAAAACAAAGGGGTATGCTTTAGCGAACGACAACTCAACCGCACTCGAGATCGGAGATGAGCCGATGCAGTTTCATGTAAAATTTCCCGGCGTACCTGTCGCAGTTGGCGAAGAACGGGTGGTTGCTATCCCGCAATTATTGCATGACCGGCCGGACACTGAAGCCATCATTCTCGACGATGCTTTTCAGCACAGGGCAATAAAGGCCGGGCTTAATATTTTATTGACTGAATACAGCGATCTCTTCGTCGACGATTTCTTTTTTCCCACCGGCGACCTGCGGGATCAAAAAGCGTCTTCAAAACGCGCCCATATTATCGTTGTCACAAAATGTGACCCTGCGATAACTGCGGAGGAAAGACAAAAGATTACTAGCCAATTAAATCTAAAAGATAACCAGGCAATCTTTTTTACGAAGATCGCATATGGGACACCCTATCACATTATGGACCGCAACGCGAGAAACATTTTAACGGGTGATGAGATCTTACTGGTATATGGCATTGCAAATCCGCGGCCGCTAAAGCAATACATATCGGAGAGAACGGCCGCATATGAAGAGATCAGCTTCGGTGACCATCATATTTTTTCGATAGATGATCTCAGGGAAATGAACAAGAGATTTCAATCGTTGAAAACAAGCAATAAGTTTATTGTCACTACCGAAAAGGATGCGGTTCGCTTGCTTAAATTTCGCGAACAACTAAACAATATGCCTTTATATGTATTGCCTGTGCGGCATGATTTTTTGTTTAATGAAGGCGAGCATTTTAACCAGGCGGTGATCGCGTTTATTGAAAATTTTAAAAAACGAATGCAGAATGAAAAAGAAGAAATCTAAGGGCAGGCATCACGCGTCGGAGCCGTATACATTGAAGGGCAACCTCGAGATAACGCGCAATGGGTTAGGCTATGTTGTGATCACCGATGGCAGTGGTGACGTACTTGTCCGCCCCGGGAATTTCAACACCGCCCTCGATGGTGACACTGTGCGCGTGAAAGTGTTTAAAGAAAACCTTGGTACTGGGCGGAAGGAGGGAAAGATCACAGAAGTTGTGTCGAGGAGGCAAACGGAATTCATCGGCGTGTTACAGCTTTCAACGAATTATGCATTTTTCATTCCTGACACCGATAAACCCATGCCCGATCTGTTTATTCCTTTTGAAAATATTCACGGCGCGAAAAACAAGGAACGCGTTGCCGTGCGCCTGGTGCAATGGGAACAGGACGATAAGAAGCCGATCGGCGAAGTGATCAGTATTTTGTCTGATGAGAGCGACAGCGACATGGCGATGAAGACAATTCTTGCAGAGAAAGGATTTCCTTTATCATTTCCCGAAGATGTGATCGAAGAAGCCGAAAGGTTGCCCGACACGATCAGCGCCAAGGAATTAAAAAAGAGAAAAGATTTTCGGGGCGTACTGACGTTTACGATCGACCCTGTGGACGCGAAAGATTTTGACGATGCACTTTCGTTCAAAAAAATCAAAAACGGTTTGTACGAAGTCGGCGTTCACATTGCGGATGTAAGCCATTTCGTTGAACCGGATACTGCGCTGGATAAAGAAGCATACAAGCGAGCTACTTCTGTTTATTTGCCCGACAGAGTGAACCCTATGTTGCCGGAAACGATATCAAACGAATTGTGTTCTCTTCGGCCGCGGGAGGAAAAATATACTTTTTCGACTGTGTTTGAGATGACCGCTAAAGGCGACGTAACAAAATCATGGCTTGGGAGAACCGTCATTCATTCGGATCACCGGTTCAATTATGAAGAAGTACAGGAGATCATAGAAAAAGGTGAAGGTGTTTATGCTGAAGAGATAAAGTGTTTGCATGGCATGGCTCAGAAAATGCGAAAATGGCGATTCAATAATGGCGCTATAAATTTTTCTTCACAGGAAGTACGTTTTCAACTCGATGAAAATGGCAAACCGATTGGCATTATCATAAAGGAAAGTAAGGAGGCGCATCAACTCATAGAAGAATTTATGCTGCTTGCAAACAGGACGGTTGCAGCATTTGTCAGCAATGTTCATCTTCACAAAAAGCATCAGCATGAACCAAACGCCGGAATTCCGTTTCCCTACCGCATTCATGATGAGCCTGACAAAGACAAACTTCTTCCTTTCGTTGAATTTTCCAGGAAGTTTGGCCACCGCTTCGATATGAGCTCGCCGGAAAAGATCGCACGGAGCTTTAATCAATTGTTGAAAGACGTCCAGGGAAAACCTGAACAGCATGTGCTGGAACAGCTTGGGATAAGAACGATGGCGAAGGCAAAATACACAACGGAAAATATCGGCCATTATGGTTTGGGATTTGAACACTATTGTCATTTTACATCGCCCATTCGCCGGTACCCGGATATTTTGGCGCACAGGATTTTGGAAAGTTGCTTACGAAGCAAACCCGAGATCGATAAGAAAATGGAAGAAAAATGCAAGCACTGCAGCGAAATGGAACGTGCTGCTATGGATGCAGAACGGGCTGCAAATAAATACAAACAGGTCGAGTTCATGCAGGATTATTTGGGCGAAGAATTCGAAGCGATCATAAGTGGTGTTGCCGGTTTCGGATTTTGGGCGGAAACGGTCGAACATAAATGCGAGGGCCTTGTGAGCATTAGCGATCTGAATCAATACGACGATTTTCGCCTGGTGGAAGGTGATTACAGTTTGGTGGGCCGCCGAAGCGGCAGGAAATTCAGGATGGGTGATAACGTAAGGATCCGGGTCGTAGCTGCAAGTTTAGATAAACGTCAACTGGATTATCAATGGGTGAAAGCTGCCGACAGCCAGCAAGTCAAGGAAAGCAAAACGAGAAAGAAGAAAAACACGGAAGCGGGTCAGAGAAATGTCTCGTGATGGAAGCGCCTATCGGCAAAGATTTAATGACGGGTTTATGAGAAGGAAAACGCTGATCGCGTGCATGCGGTGCATAATCACTGTGTATGTTCCTGCGCGTCTTTCGAATTAATAAGTCTCTCGCACGTCATTCCCACGAAAGTGGGAATCTCATACTTGTACGCTATGAGCCATATCGCACATTCAATTTTTAAATTTGCATTTTTATTTGGTATTTCGCTGCATGCATTCATTCAAAGAACTAACCGAACAGTTTTCCCAACGTTTCACGATCTCCCATTTTCCGATCCAGCCGAAAACTTTGTATGAGGCAAATGATTATTTCCTCGGGCTGGGCGGCAAACGGATTCGCCCTGTGATGTGTTTGATGGGGAATGAGTTGTTTGATGAGATCAACCCGGATGCCTGGCATGTTGCAACCGCCATTGAACTATTTCACAATTTTACTTTGATACATGATGACATCATGGACGCCGCGCCATTGCGACGCGGCCTGCAGACTGTTCATCAAAAATTTGGAACAAGCACAGCCTTGCTTGCCGGTGATGTGATGCTGGTGGTGGCGTATGAATATCTGAATAAAATTCACACCGGCTGTATACGACCTATCATCAACCTTTTCAGCAAGACCGCTAAACAAGTTTGCGAAGGACAGCAACTTGATATGGATTTTGAAAAAGCTGATTCGGTTTCTCTGGACGACTATCTCAAAATGATCGAACTAAAAACATCTGTTTTGCTAGCGGCAAGCCTGCAAATGGGAGCGATCCTTGGTGGTGCCGGCGAGGGTAACAGCAATCATTTATACCAGTTCGGAAAAAATCTTGGCATCGCGTTCCAGGTGCAGGACGATTATCTGGATGCATTCGGCGATCCGGAAAAATTTGGAAAAGCCGCGGGCGGCGATATCAGGCAAAATAAAAAAACCTTTTTGCTGATCCATGCATTTGAGACTGCGGATGCGCAACAAAAAGCCGAGCTGAATATTTTAATCAGTGAAAATGCAAACGACAAAGTTGACCGCGTGCTGAAAATTTTCCGCGATTGCAATGTAGATGATTGGGCCAAAGAACTAAAGCAGGACTATTTGAACAAGGCGTTGTACCACCTCGATGAAATTGCTGTTTTGTCGGCGAGGAAGAAACCATTGCTGGAACTGGC
>DASQJI010000495.1:0-3745 GCA_035631175.1 Parafilimonas sp. | reverse complement strand
TGTGCAATATTTAAAATTGCATGCATCTGATCGTTACGCCGGTAACTCAATTATAAATTCGGTGAACTCTCCCTCCTTCGTGTTCACTTTGATCTGGCCACCATGTTCCTTACTGATAACGTCGTAGCTGAGTGACAATCCCAGGCCGGTTCCCTGTCCCGCAGGCTTCGTTGTAAAGAATGGCTGATAGATCTTATCGATCACCTTTTGCGAGATGCCAGGCCCGTTGTCTTTTATTCTTATTTCCACAGCGGCGTTTAGTTTTTTTGTGACAACTTCAACCAGGGGCGCATACGATGCGGAAGCTGATAGGCTCTTTTGCTTTTCCATAACGGCGTAAAAAGCATTGTTGAATAAGTTGATCAGGACTCGTCCAATGTCCTGTGCAACGACACTTACTTTTCCAACGCGATCATCGAAATCAGTTCTCAATTCAACATTGAACGATTTGTCTTTAGCGCGCATGCCGTGGTAACTCAATCGTAAATATTCATCGGTTAATGCATTAATATCTGTCGGCTCCTTCTGCCCTGTGCTTATTCGTGAATGCTGGAGCATGCTTTTTACGATGGCATCGGCCCGCTTTCCATGGTAGATTATTTTTTCTTCATTGTCGATTATGTTCTTTGCGAGGGAACTTGCTTCCTGCGTATTTCCTTTGTCAACTTCATCAAGCATTTCATTCAATAATTCGCGGTTTACCTCCGAAAAATTATTGACAAAATTCAACGGGTTTTGGATCTCGTGCGCAATGCCGGCAGTGAGCTCGCCCAGCGAAGCCATTTTTTCTGACTGAATGAGCTGCGCTTGCGTTGTTGTTAGTTTGTGATATGCTTTTTCAATTTCCTTTGCCTGGGCAAGCTCACGTTCTCTCGTTCGTTCACGTTCGGCGCGAATCACTCTCGCTTTTTGAAAGCGATCTACGGTAACTATTACGCCCAATAACAAAAGTGCATACATGCAATACGCCCACCATGTACGCCACCACGGAGGAGAAATAACTATCGCTATTGATTTCTCCGCCCAAACACCGTCGCTGCTTGCAGCTTTCACGTGAAAGATGTAATGACCGGGCGGCACATTGAAATAGGAAGCGGACTTTTCCGCTCCGGCTCCGCGCCATGTCTGATCATAATTTTCCAGCATGTACAGATGACGATTGTTCTCAGGACTGGCATAATGAATGCCTGCGAAGTCAAACGAAAAAACGTTTTGATCATACGCAAGCGATATTTTTTTTGTTGCCTGCAGCGGGAAAGGAAGGATGTTGTCTTTGCCTGCGATGATTGGCTTCCCTTGTACGATGAAGGAAGTGAAAACGACTTGGGGTGCTGTAGGATTTCCGCCCAATTCGCTTGGTGAAAAAGTGTAATAACCATTTGACGCACCGAAGTAGATAGATCCATCGGGTCCCTTATATCCTGAAATGGGTGTGAGGTCATCAGCGCTAATATTGCGATTTGCGCCATATAACATTACTTCCTGGGTAACACCGTTAATTCGAAAAATGCCCAAGCTGGTACTCACCCAAATATTTTTATTGTCGTCTTCTACGATCGATAAAACGTTTGTAACATCAACTGCGCTTCCAAAAAATTTGAATTTTTGAAAACCGCTCTGCGGATCTTTTCTGTAATAAACTCCAACATCTGTTCCAACCCATATCGTGCCTTCGTGATCCTTAATCACTGAAGAAACAGAAAGGCCTTTTAAGAAATGCGTGAAGCTCCTGGTTTTGCGGTCAAAATAATTAAGGCCGCCGGCTGTTAGATCGCCGGCCCAGATGTTCCCGGATTTTTCGGGCAACAAGCAAACAACATCATAGGGGCTTATGCTGGTGCTATCTTTTGGTTTGTTTGCGAAAGAAATAAAACCACCTGTGCGTTCATCCATTAAGACTATCCCAGCCGATGTTCCCAGGCACAAAGTATCGCCGCCTGCGGCTTTGATCGCGTAAACACTGGCAACGTTACCGTCCAAAGTATTGCGCGGCAAGTTTGAGTATGCTGTAAACCTGCCAGAAGCCGGATTATATCGGTTAAGACCGCCGTTATTACCGATCCACAGGCTACCATCATTTGCTGAATAAATTGAGAGGATCCAATTATCGATGAGACTTTGCGGATCACGTGGCGTCCCAACAAAAATTCTCGAAATTCCTGTCTTTCTGTTTTGAACAATTAGACCCTGTGTCGTCGCTATCCAGAAATTGTTCAAGCTGTCGGTACAAAATCCAAATACAGCGCCGGTCGTAGTAACATGCGGTATATCTTTTTGATAGGGGTCAAGGCGGTACAGACCTCCTTCATACGTACCAATCCAAAGTACACCATCCCGGGAGTTGCAAAAACTCCAGCCGCTATTATGCCGAAAACCTGAGGCACTGTCTTTATATCCAAAATGCGTTATTCGTTTTGTTTTCGGATCATACTTGTTGATGCCGTTTCCCAATGTAGCTATCCATATATTATGTGCCGCATCTTCGGTGATAAAGTGTATTTGATCCACGCCGGTCGTGTTTAGTGCTGGTCTGCTTAACCTTTCAGGATGTGCAGGATCATATCGATATCTTTCAAACTTTCCGGTTTTTCTATCCATAATGTGCAAACCATCCCCCGCCGTTCCCACCCAAAAATTGCCTCTGCTATCTTCGAGCAACGACTGTACCTTGTTGTTGATAAGACTGTGTGGATCGTTTGGATCGTGCACATATCGCGTAAACTTTCCGGTCTGCCTGTCAAACCGGTTGAGTCCACCGTCGTCCGCAGCTCCCTCATCAGGGAAAACGCTGCCAGTACCAACCCACAGCACGCCTTCCCTGTCTTCATACAACTCACGTACAATGTCGGAACTGAGACTATGAGGATCATTTTTATCGTGTCGAAAGTGTTTAAATTTTCCTGTTTTACGATCGAACATATCAAGGCCATTATGCGTGCCGACCCAAAGCGTGCCTTCGTGGTCTTCCAGTATCGCCCTTACTTTTGTATCGCTAATACCATCCGTATTTCTAGGGTCATACCTAAAATGGGTAACCTTCCCGGTTGCAGGATCAAGCCGGTCAAGGCCGCCAACCCAAAGCGCGATCCAGATGATCCCTTCCCTGTCAGCATAGACGGTTTCCAGGTGGCTGGCGCCAATAGAATTTGAGTCTGATGGATCGTTGCTATATAAGGTGAACCTATAACCGTCGTACTTGTATAGGCCGCCTTGAGTGGCGAACCACATATATCCGTTCTTGTCTTGCGCAATGCCACCGACGAAGCCATTAAAGGTTCCAACCGGTGATACAACCCGGTTAAATATGGTTTGCTGCGAGAATAACGAACACGGGGCCAACAGTAATGCAAAGCAAAAAAGCAGGAAACGATCTTTCATAAAACAGCTGCCGTTAGATCAGTTCTATAAAAATATACTTTAATGGTGATAATTCAGTGAGGATGGTTTTACTAGGACCCATGATGCAAAGTCATGGACCAATAGCTTTGCCATAAAGCATTTTTCAGTTACCTTTGCCAGCCAAATTTTCGGAGATGAATTTCAGGAGAGACTTTGAGATTGCGTTTGTTGGGCTGAAACCGGGAGTTCATCATTTCGATTACACTATCGACAATAAGTTCTTTGCGCATTATGGTGAGCAGGATTTTACAAACTGCAAGGCCACTGTAAAGCTGGAGCTCGACAAACAAAACGGGTTCATGCTCCTGAAGTTTGACATTGATGGTTGGGTGGATGTAGCTTGCGA
>DASQJI010000494.1:0-2803 GCA_035631175.1 Parafilimonas sp. | reverse complement strand
ACTTGGAAACCTTATCCTTACTGCTGCGATGATAAATGACTTCATTGGCTGGATATTATTTTCCATCATCATCCAACTCATGAAGACCGGCAGCCAGGAAGGATCGTTCTCGTCGGTAACACTGGTGTTGTTGTTTACGATCGTCTTGCTTACTATCGGGCGATGGGTCGTGGATAAGATTCTCCTTGTCGCCAATCATTTTTTTACGCCTGGCGTGATGATCACCCTTGCCGTTTGCCTTTGTCTTTTGAGCGCCGTGTTTACGGAGTTCCTCGGCGTGCGCGGTATATTCGGAGCTTTCCTGATGGGTGTGGTGGTCGGCGATTCGAAATACTTCCCTGAAAGGTTGCAGCACGTACTGCACCAGTTTGTGGTTAACATCATAGCACCGCTGTTCTTTGCTTCAATCGGTTTGCGAATAAACTTTGTTTCAAACTTTGATCCTGAGATCATTACGATCATTTTGCTGATCGCCTGCCTCGCCAAAATAATTGGTTCTGGTGTTGGAGCGAGGATGAGTGGGCTGACTAAAAATGAGTCATACGTAATTGCATTCGGCATGAACTCCCGGGGCTCGCAGGAAATCGTGCTCGGTACGTTGGCTTTACAGGCGAAGATCATTGACGAGCCGATCTTTGTGGGGCTGATCGTGATGACGGTCATAACCATCTTGATGGCCGGGCCGGTAATGAAATATTACCTCGCAAAAGAGCATGCATTGTCCGAAAGTGCGGCGGCTGATACAGATGTTTCATTGGCACAAGCGGGCGCCCCGGTTAGATAGCTAAATCATTTGGCTGAAAACCTGCTGCCCCTTATCTTTGCGCCTCTTTAAAACAATACGACAAAGACCGTATTTACAAAATTTAAGTCATGAAAAAAGATATTCATCCTAAGAGCTACAAACTGGTTGTGTTCCGGGACATGAGTAACGGTTACTCTTTTTTGAGCCGGTCGACAGCTTCTTCAAAAGAAATGGTGAAATGGGAAGATGGCAACGAGTACCCGCTTATCAAGCTGGAGATCTCGAATACGTCGCATCCTTTTTATACGGGTAAAAATGTATTGGTTGACACTGCCGGGCGCATTGACAAATTCCGCAAACGTTACGAAAAGAAAAAATAAAGAAACTCAACAGAAAATCCCTCCGGCTTCACGGGGGGATTTTTGTTAATAATTACTTCAATCAATAAGACAGGAAATATTTCCTTTGCATCGCACGATTATGGACCAGGCTACTTCTTATCCGAAAGAAAAGATCAGTATTCTTTTTCTTGAAAACATCAGCGACAAGGCCGTAGAGCGATTTAAACGGAACGGTTACGTCAATGTGAAAAAGCTAACCGGTGCGCTGCCCGAGGATGAGTTGGTCCGTCAAATAAAAGACGTTCATCTTTTAGGTATCCGTTCAAAAACGCAGATCACTTCAAACGTTTTGCAGGCTGCAAAGAAACTGCAGGCGATCGGATGTTTTTGTATCGGTGTCAACCAGGTCGATCTTAAAGCGGCTACTCGTTCGGGTGTTGCTGTGTTTAATGCTCCATACAGTAACACGCGCAGTGTCGCAGAATTGATCATCGGTTTATCTATCATGCTCATTCGCCGTATACCGGATAAGAACAAAGCAGCGCATGAAGGCATCTGGATGAAAGAAGCGAAAGGAAGTTATGAGTTGAGGGGCAAAACATTGGGCATCGTGGGTTACGGGAATATTGGTTCGCAGGTAAGTGTACTGGCTGAATCGTTTGGAATGAAAGTTATTTTCTATGATGTCGAAACCAGGTTGCCACTTGGTAATGCAACCGATGCAAAGAGTTTGAAGGAAGTACTTACTTCATCTGATATTGTTTCATTGCACGTGCCGGATACGCCGGAAACAAAAAATCTCATCAACAAGAATAATATCAGGCAATTCAAAAAAGGTGCGATCCTGTTAAACTATGCAAGGGGAGAAGTAGTTGAGTTAGCTGCGTTGGCAAAAGCGTTGAAAGATGGATCACTGAGTGGTGCAGCGATCGATGTGTTTCCTGATGAACCGGAAAAGAATGGTGATTCGTTTTCTACGCCATTACAAGGTTTGTCAAATGTTATTCTGACGCCGCACATCGGAGGTTCAACGGAAGAGGCGCAACAGAACATCGGTGATGATGTAAGCAGTAAACTGTTTAATTACCTTGAACGCGGCATCACGAATGGATCGCATACCGTTCCGGCGATCAGTCTGCCGCCAATAGAAGGCGCACATCGTATCCTTCACATTCACAATAACGTGCCCGGTGTGTTGAGTGCTATCAACACTGAATTATCAAAACATAAGATCAATATTCTCGGCCAATACTTAAAGACGAACGATGACATCGGTTACGTGGTGCTCGACGTTGACAAGCAGTTGTCAAAACACGCGGTTGAGTTATTGAGAGAAGTGAAGGAGACAATTAAGGTGAGGATGTTGTATTAGATGGTAAGATCACTTTAAAAAATTTCAAGATGAATTGACGAACAACTTATCAAAAGATGACGTCGCTTTCAATTTGTGAATTCCAAAATTTCAAAATCCAAACTCTGTTAATTCCAACTACATTCATCATATTTGCATATTGACATCTGGATATGTTTTATTCTAAAGCAGGACCATATTCAGTTAACTCCAAAATTTTATTCAGATGTCGGCATCCCAAAAAGAAATAAAAAAAGTTACTACCAACACGCTGCAACGCATGAAGGAGCATGGTGAAAAAATATCCATGCTGACTGCCTACGATTTTTCCTTTGCAAAAATTTTTGATGCTGCCAACATTGATGT
>DASQJI010000493.1:0-9158 GCA_035631175.1 Parafilimonas sp. | reverse complement strand
GTTATTCATTCGCCCAGGTTCAATTGCCACAGCCGAGTCCGACCGCTACAGTGGCTCAAAACTTTGGGCTTGGAAAAATTACGCTTGTATATTCACGTCCTTCGATCAAGGGACGGACGTTATTTGCCGATAACAGCGACCTCGCGCCTCTTGGCAAAATCTGGCGGACCGGCGCCAATGCCGCCACACGATTAACGTTCTCAGACAATGTGAATTTTGGTGGTAAAGACCTTGACACCGGCTCGTACGTTCTGTATACCATTCCCGGAAAAACGGAATGGGAGATCATTCTGAACAAGGGTTTGAATAACAACGGGACTGACGGATACAAAGAAAGCGAGGATGTAACCCGCTTCAAAGTGCCGGTTGTGAATTTGCCGGGGATGGGCGTTGAAACATTTACAATGGACTTCACAAACCTGAAACCGGAAAGCTGCAACCTTATGCTGCTTTGGGGAAACACGATGGTCAGTATACCCATCACTACAAAAGTGGTTGACAAAGTGAGGGCTCAAATAGAAAATGCATTACAGGGCAATGATAAACCCTATTGGCAGGCAGCAAATTTTTATTACACTTATGATAAAAATTATTCAAAGGCGCTGGACAACGTGAACCATGCTATCGAAAAGAACCAGGACGCGTATTATATGTACATGATGAAAGCGCGTATTCAAAAAGAACTTGGCGATAAGACCGGTGCAAAAGCAAGCGCGGAAAAATGCATTCAGCTCGCGACTGCAGATAAAAATGACGATTACATAAAACAGGGAAATGAGTTTTTGAAGGCGTTGTAGGCTTTTCTTTCCGAAGTAATTACGACGGCAATCCGCAAGATTGCCGTTTTTATTTGTCAGTAATTCATGATCGCTTTATGTATTTCATCCAGCGCTTGCATCTCACAAGCAAATAGATTAAATTGTAAAACCATTTGCTCCCATGAGAAAGTTACTGTTGCTGGCTGCAATTATTTTTTCTTCCCTGCCTCTTTTCGCCCAGGAAACGGAGAGTCCGTATAAACACCAATGGCATGAGATCGATTCTCTCATTATTGAAAAAAGCCTGCCGCGGACAGCATTGCAGAAAGTTGACTCGATATATAATGATGCAAAAACGAAAAACAACCGCGAAGAAATCATTAAGGCGTTACTGTACAGGTTGAATCTCGAAGCAATCACGGAGTTTGATGTCAACAAACGAGTTGCATCACTTAAACATGAAATAGCAACTACCGGCGACCGGCTGTCGAAAAGTATTTTGCAAGTGATGCTTGCCCGCGTTTTCAACTACGCTTATCAAGAAAACTTATGGAGAAACTACAATCGAACAGAAACTGTTTCTTACCAGGACAGCGACGTAACGACGTGGAGCGGTAGGGAGCTGCAGCGAGCAGCCGACAGCTTATTTGATGCGGCGCTCAGCGCGGAAGAAACGTTGAAAAAAACAAGCACAGCGGAAATTAATGCAGTCCTCATCAAAGGAGATGCGCCAGGTACACGCCCAACTGTATATGATCTGCTTGCACATGAAGCGCTTCATCAATACAAAACAGCCTTGCAATACGCCACAAAGCCTTCGCACGGTTTCCAATTAAATGATATCCGCGCATTGGCAGACGATATACAATTTGTGCAATACCGTTTTGCCTCGCAAGACAGCATGTCCCATATATTAAAAACACTGCAATTGTTTCAGCAGTTAACCAAGTTTCATTTAACTGATACTGACCCGACCGCTCTGATCGATCTCGATATGGAACGAATCGAATGGGCACGTATGGCGACATTTGATGAAGATGAAGACAGCTTGTATGAAGCCGCTCTAAAAAACATCACCAATCGATTTACGAATGAACCTGCAGCCGCAGAAGCGTGGTATTTGTTAGCAGACCTGTATGCAACAAATGCTGAATCCTATCATCCGCTGAGGGATACCTTCAACCGGTATGGCTATGAGAAAGCAAAACAGCTCATCGAAGAGAGACTGCGGGCAGTGCCCGATTCTTCTTTCGGAAACGAACAAATGAAGGTCCTTCTTAAAAAGATCACAGCACCGGACCTCACTACAGCCGCCGAGTCAGTGAGTGTTGCGGGCAAACCTTTCAAAATGCTTGTCACCTATGCGAATATTGATACGATTTATGCGCGGCTGCTCTGGCAAAAAGACGTTAACGCCGCAAGAAAGAAAAAGGACTTTAACCAGTGGCGGGATGTTCCGCTTTTAACAGCCATTAAAACATTTCAACAATATTTACCGCAAACGAACGATCACCAGCAACACGCGGTTGAAATAAAAATTGACGCCTTACCGCCTGGCGATTACGCAATTCTTTTCAGTAACAGCAGAAGTTTTAGTGATGACGACAAACTTGCCCTGCAAACATTTAGTGTTTCAAGCCTCGCTTACATGCGAAACGGATTTGACTATTTTGTTGTGGATAGGGAAACAGGTCAGCCGCTGCAAAACGTGCGGGTAACCGGCAGCGTCGAAACGGTAAACTCAAATAAATCGGTCATAAAGAATGTAGAAGCGCTCACCGATAGTTTAGGACATGTCCGGCTTCCATTTGATGAAAAACAAGTTAAATACTACAGTAATGTTGAATTGACGTTTCGGAAAGGGAACGATATTCTGAACTCGTACGACAATTTTTTTGCTTACCACTACAGTAATGATAATGGTGATGAAGACGATTCCGATTATGAGGATAACAACTCGCAGGTTTATTTTTTTACTGACCGGAGTATTTATCGTCCTGGCCAAACGGTGTTCTACAAAGGGATCGTGGTGACAAGAGACAGGGATACGAAAAACTACAAGCTTTATCATTATGCTGACACCATTGAAGTTGATCTTCGTGATGCGAACGGGAACACAGTTGACTCAATGCATGTCACCCTGAATGATTACGGTTCATTCAGCGGAAAATTTGTTTTGCCGGCGAATGCTTTGACAGGCGAGTTCACAATTGAAACATTGGACTTTAACGGTGAAACGGAATTCAATGTCGAAGAATACAAGCGGCCTACTTTCTATGTTGAGTTCGATACCTTGAAGAATTCTTATCGCCTGGGAGACACGATAACTGTTTCCGGTTATGCAAAGGCCTTTGCCGGAAATGCCATTGACAACGCGAAGCTTACTTATCATATCGAGAGAAAAGCCACGTTCCCCTATTCCTGGCTATTTTGGAACCGGCAACGCCCTTTCGGCAGCAGCGAAGAAATAGCCGACAGTACAATTTATGTGGGAAGCGACGGCAGCTTTCAAATAAAGTTTGTCGCCGAAGCCGACAGGTCAATTGATAAAACGACCGAACCTGTTTTTGATTTTAAGATCAGTGTTGCGGTAACGGATGCTAATGGGGAAACAAGGGAAGCTGACAATAACGTCGCGGTTGCATATAAGGCGCTGCTCCTGCAGTTGAAAGTGCCGGACCTTGCTGAAGTTTCGAAGTTTGGAAACATCTATGTTACCACGAAGAACAATGCGGGTGAAAACATTCCGGCGCGCGTGAACATTGCGATCAGTCGTTTGCAAACTCCATCGAAAGTGTACAGCAAAAGACTTTGGGAGCAGCCTGACCAATTTCTCATGGATCAACAAACGTTTGAAAAATATTTTCCTCATGACGAATACAAAAACGAAACAGATTACCAGGAATGGAAAAAATTAAATGTCGTTCTGAAAGACACATTCAACACTGCGGTGACTTCAAACTTCAAGCTTCCAACTTCGCTGCTCGCACAAGGGTGGTATTGCATTGAAGCGTCCGCGCTCGACAAGGATGGTAACGAAGTGAAAGATGTCCGTTACGTGCAATTGTATGATATGAATGCGGCAGGTTTGCCTTCCCCGCAAACGAATTTTTTCCATGCGGGCAGTAATATGGGACAGCCCGGTGAGAAAGCAGAAATGTTGCTTGGAACGAGCGAAGACAGTGTATTCGCTGTGGAGAAGATAACTAAAGGTTACGACATTCAAGGGCGGCTGACAGTGATCAGGCTCAATAATAACAAGGAACAGATCAGCTATATCATTCAACCAGACGATAAAACCAATATTGGTTTGTATTATGGCTTTATAAAACATAACCGGTTTTATAACGGCGGCATGCTTGTGTATGCAGGCAGCGATGCGAAAAAGCTAAATATCACTTATGCATCCTATCGGAATAAAACAGAGCCGGGAAGCAATGAAACCTGGTCTGTCCGGGTAACTAACGACAGCAACAAGAATGCAGATGCAGAATTGCTTACCAGTATGTACGATGCATCGTTGGACGAGTTTCAAAAGCACAGCTGGGACCTGCCTTATTTCTTTGAATCGCGATACCCTGTCAACAATTGGGATGCAAATGATTTTGAAAAAAATGGGTCAACCGAAAATTGGAAACAGATCATGACCGTCCCGGAAAGAAGATATGATCATCTTGCGAGATCAGGGTATGAGCTTTGGATACGATACAGGAAAGAGAGGATCGGCGCGACGAGCTATACCTCACCAAAAATTTTCGACGACGCAGATGCTGAAAAGCAAATTCAGTTATCCACGGAACTGCAAGGACAAGTAGCCGGAGTTACCGTAGCGGCAGCGAGGCGCTCTGGAATGTTGAATGAGGTAGTGGTGACGGCGCTGGGTGTGAGCCGGGAGGCGAAAGCTCTCGGTTATGTGGTCTCCATTGTGAACGGCCAGGATATAACAGATACAAGCTTTTTTCACGCAAAGATCAGAGGCATAGCTGGTGTGTCGAATGTGAGCGAGGTGATGGTAATAATTGACGGAGTAATTACAACCAGGAAAGTAGAAGAACTCAACACCGCGGAAATAGATCATCTTACAATTCTCAGAGGCAGCGAGGCGGTCGCACTCTACGGGTCAAAGGCAGCAAACGGCGCGATCGTTATAACCACCAAAGAGTTCGCTTTGCGCAACCCGCGAAAAAAACAGGAAGGCACACCACCGCAGATAAGAAAAAACTTCAACGAGACTGCATTCTTTTTTCCGCACCTGCATGCAGACAGTTCGGGCAATTACACCTTCAGTTTTACGATGCCGGAAGCGTTAACGCAATGGAAATGGATGAGCTTCGCACACAACAAAGACTTTTCTCTGGGTTCAAGACAACAAACCATCATCACGCAGAAAACGCTTATGATACAACCGCATTTGCCGCGCTTTTTACGCGAGGGTGATACGATGGGGATAACTGCTAAGATCAGTAATCTAAGCGACACGATTTTGAAAGGCACAGCGTTCATACAACTAGTAGATGCCCTCAGCAATCAGCCATTAACTGATTTATTTATCCTACGAACCAAGGAGCTGCAATTTTCCGCAGGTCCGGCTCAAACATCGGTTGTCAAATTTTTGCTCAACATACCGCCACACTTTGACAAACCGCTCACAATAAAAGTTTTCGCAACAGCAGGCAACTTCAGCGACGGCGAAGAAAACACGCTCCCGGTCCTCAGCAAACGCATGCTGGTTACAGAAACACTTCCTTTGTTCCTGCAGGGCGGCGGAACGAAAACTTTCAGGTTTGAAAAGCTTTTAAAAAACCATTCGTCCACGTTGGTGAATGAAGGTCTTACTATCGAATACACACCCGACCCGGTTTGGTACGTAGTACAATCTCTGCCATACCTCATCCAGTTCCCGCATGAATGCGCTGAACAAACGTTCGACCGTTTTTACGCGAACGCGTTAGCCGCTAATATTCTGCGACAGCATCCGCAAATAAAGAAAGTTGTCGGGCACTGGCTGCATGACTCCATTGGGGTCGAAAAAAGCCAGGGGCCGCTGCAAAGCAACCTCGAAAAAAATCCGGAACTCAAAGAAATATTACTAAAAGAAACACCGTGGGTGATCGACGCCGCCAATGAAAGCCAACAAAAGAAAAACATTGCGTTGCTTTTTGATGCAGGAGCGATCAGCAGAGGGACAGAAGTCGCGCTGAACCAGCTTAAACAAATGCAGCTCCAGGATGGATCGTTTGCCTGGTTTAAAGGCGGAAAACCAGACAGGTATATCACACAATATATTTTGACAGGGATCGGCAAACTGAAAACACTCGATGCCGTTCCCCTGAATGCATGGGACGATTTAAATGATATTGCAATGAGCGCCTTGCGGTATTTAGATAAGAAAGCTGCAGAAGATTATAACGACCTCGTCAAACACAAAAGTGATCTTTCAAAAAATCACCTTGATCCATTCATGATCCAATACTGGTACATGAGAAGTTTTTTCGCTGATCAAAATTCAGCCGGGATCCCGGCAAATGCATTGAAATTCTTTGTGCAACAGGTTCAGAACTTTTGGATGGATGAATCGCCTTATATGCAGGCTATGATCGCCATGAGCCTTCATCGTTTTCACATTCCCATCACGCAAATACAAGTAAACAACACAGTGTCAGATATTGTTCGCTCGCTCAAAGAGAATGCGGTTGAAGATTCCATAAAGGGAATACACTGGAAAAACAACACGGCCGGCTACTATTGGTATGAATCTCCAATACAGGCACAGGCAATGTTGATTGATGCGTTCAAAGAGATCGTACCAAATGACGCCGCGATCGATGGCATGGATGAGTGGCTGATCATAAATAAGCAGACTAATAGCTGGGGTTCCACTACTGCAACCGCTGATGCCTGTTATGCGCTCCTGAATAATATCCACACACTTGAACAAAATATTTCTGCCGACGTGCGCGTCGGAGATTCTTTGATCAACCGCACAAATAAAGAAGATGGCACAGGTTATATGAAATATCGTTTTAATGGCAGGGATATCCAGTCATCTATGGGAAATGTGGCCATCTCAGTACACGATGATGCAGGAAAAACTATTTCGACACCTTCCTTTGGCGCAGTGTACTGGCAATACTTTGAAGAGATCGATAAGATCACGACAGCCTCCTCGACACCGCTTTCGCTCAGCAAAAAGTTATTCATTGAAACGAATTCCTCTAAAGGAAAAGTGCTGCAACCTGTTACTGAAGATCACCCATTGAAAGTGGGTGACAAAGTGATCATAAGACTTGTTCTCAAAACTGATCGTGATATGGAATACGTTCATCTTAAAGATATGCGTGCTGCATCGATGGAGCCCGTAAATGTTTTGAGCGAATATAAATGGCAGGACGGTTTAGGGTATTATGAATCTACAAGAGATGCTGCTACGAATTTCTTTATTGATCATCTCGCAAAAGGCACTTACGTTTTTGAATACCCGGTATATGTCACGCACACCGGAATCTTTTCAGTCGGCACCGCCAATATTCAATGCATGTATGCACCCGAATTTTCGGCCCATAGCGAAGGAACAAGGATAACGGTGAAGCAGTGAGTCATTGGTGAATTGTGAGCGATGAATGAGTGTTGAGCGTAATGATTCCTTGATCAAATCACGCGCGACTGTCAGGTATCGATATAAAAATCAGTCACCTTTTCCCCTTCGATGGTTAAAGTGAATTGCGCGTACGGTTCTTTCATGTCTTCGAACGTTATGTTCCAATGTGTGTCGTCGCCGTGCACATGCAACACCTGGACCTCTTCCAACTTGAACCGCTCCTGCCACGTGGTAAAATCGATCTCCATATCCGCTTCTTTAAATGCTTGAATGAACTTGCTTGATATCTCGTCGTTCAAATCCAAAATTTTTTTATCAATGTTTTCGAGAAATTCCAGTTGCGCCCGCTCTGGTTGAAATTCGGTTCCTCGGACAGACATTGCTAACCGGCCAGTTCTGTTGGTCCATATATTCCTGTTGTCTTTGCTGTACGCTAAAGTAAACGGACCTAGCGAAGTCTCAACTACTCTCTCCGGCTCCCGTTTGTGTGTGAAGGAGAATAAGCCCATCTTATTTGTTTGTGCACGTGTCAGACACTTTAAAAGTGTCAGACACCTACCGTTTACTATAATTTGTTACCGTTTACTATAATTAAAAACGATCTCGCAAAATGCTCTCACGCCCACATCAAAACCGCTTTCATCAATAAAGAAATCTGCGGTGTGATGAGCCGGTGCTTTATCAGGATCGTTTCCTTTCGGCATACCACCGAGATAGAAAAAGAAAGCAGGCGCTTTTGTTGAGTAGTATGAAAAGTCCTCCGCTCCTGTCTTCCAGTTAGTCAGGGCAACATTTTCTTTTCCGGCAGCGAGTTGCAGAGCAGGAACAGTTGCTGCAACAAGAGCCGAGTCATTATCAGTCACGAGCGTCTTCTGATCAATCGTTATCGTTGCAGTTGCACCTGCCGCCGCAGCTATAGATGTAACGGTGCGTTGCATCCGATCCCAAACGTCTTTCTTTATACTATTGTCGAGCGTGCGGATGGTTCCCAACATAACGGCCTGTTCAGGAATAATGTTCGAACGATTACCACTATTAATACTTCCGACAGTTATTATCACAGGCGACCTCGTAATGTCTTCCTGTCGGCTCACAATCGTTTGCAGCGCTGTGATGATCTGCGCCGATACAACGATTGGATCAACTCCCTGCCATGGAGACGCACCATGACTTCCCTTTCCTTTCACCGTGATCATAAACCAATCTGATGAAGCCATGAACGGTCCGGGCTTATATCTTATTTGCCCTGCTTCGATATTGCTCTCAATATGCAAACCAAATACTGCCTCAACTTTCGGATCATCGAGCGCGCCGTCTTTTACCATGAGTGGAGCGCCTGCTTCAACGCCTTGCGGTGCTCCTTCCTCCGCGGGTTGAAATAAAAAAACCACAGTTCCCGGCACATCTTTTTTCATTTTACTCAAGACCTCTGCGGTACCCATAAGCATGGCTGTGTGCGAATCATGCCCACACGCATGCATAACACCTACGGTTTGATTGTTGAACGTATCTGTTACCACAGATCTGAAAGGAAGATCGACTCGCTCGGTAACGGGCAAGGCATCCATATCTGCACGCAATGCGATCGTTCGTCCGGGCTTACCGCCTTTCAATATTGCGACAACGCCTGTTTTTGCGAACGGATACTTTACTTCAAGTCCTAACGACTTAAGATAATCGGCAACGAACGCGCCCGTTTTATATTCACGGGTTGACAACTCCGGGTTCTGATGAAAATGCCGGCGCCATTCAACAACCTTTGGTATTATTTCTCTTACATTCTTTGCAATAGCCGAATCGAT
>DASQJI010000492.1:0-11709 GCA_035631175.1 Parafilimonas sp. | reverse complement strand
TAGTTGCTTACGATCCAAACGGAATCAATGTCCTGTCCGATAGCGCTGCTGCAGGCAAGGAGCAAAAAAAACGCAGGCAATTTTTTCATACTGAAAGATTAAAAACAATTGCTGTTCGAATGACTGGTAACATTCGGTCTCTGAAACTCATTACTCATCACTCATCACTCATCTCATGTATTTTCTACACAAAAAAATCCCCCGATTTTCGGGGGCGTATCTAATCAACTTTTGTAATTTTCAGAACATTCGTCGGCAAGTGCAGATGCACCGGAACACTCCCGGTGTTAATTACTACGTCGCCTGGCTTTACAAAACCTCTTTCCTTCAAAATGTTTATCTGATCGAAAATGATGTCATCCAGGCTTACCTCTTCATCGTAGTAAAAAGCGCGCACCCCCCAACTTAAACTCAACTGGTTTACGAGAATTTTTAATTTTGTAAATATGTACAAAGGCGATTGCGGCCTGTAGCTGCTCAACATGAATGCTGTATAACCACTTTGTGTCATCCCTATCAGCGCATCAGCGTTCGCATCTTTTGCAATTTTACAAGCGTTGTAGCAAATGGCATCGCTCAGGAAAGAAGGGGAATGCGGAAGTGGCTTCAGGTCCTCTTCGCGATTGTAACGGTATTCGGTTTTTTCCACTTCGAGGATAATGCGCCGCATCGTTTCCACGACCAGCGCAGGATGTTTCCCTGTTGCGGTTTCACCACTGAGCATCACAGCATCGGCGCCTTCCAACACTGCATTGGCAACATCGGTTATCTCGCTTCTGTTAGGCTTCACGCGATCGATCATGCTTTCCATCATCTGCGTAGCCACGATCACCGGCCTTGCGCGGTGAATGCATTTGCGGATAATATCGCGCTGAGCCATGGGCACTTTTTCAACCGGTAGTTCAACACCGAGGTCGCCGCGGGCCACCATCACCGCATCTGATTCAAGGATAATGTTGCGCAGATCTTTTAAGGCCGAAGGCATTTCAATCTTTGCGATCACTTTAGTGTTACAATTGTTCGCAGCGAGGCGTTGCTTCAAGTCGATAATGTCTTCTGCTTTTCGCACGAAAGAAAGGGCTACCCAATCCACTTCATGCTTCATGATAAACGCAAGATCAACAACGTCTTTTTCCGTAATAGCAGGCAACGAAATATCGGTATCGGGAAGATTTAATCCTTTCTTCGGCAGCAGGATTCCTCCATAGGTAACGGCGACTTTCACATCACCGGCGGCTGTCGTTTCAATAACGACCACTTCAAGCTTCCCGTCGTCGATCAATATCTTATCGCCAACTTTTACATCCTCGTGCAGGTTCGGATAAGAAACGTAGATCTTTTCCTTTGTTCCGAGCACTTTTTCTTTTGATGTAAAACATAAAATGTCGCCGTTATTTATCTCCAGTAATCCGTTCTGTATATCTCCGACCCTAAGTTTCGGCCCCTGCAGATCGGCTATTGTGGTGATATTATAAGGTTCTTCTTCATTCAGTCGCCCGATGAGCCCCAGCATCTTCTCCTTGTCCTCGAGCGTGCCATGTGAAAAGTTTAGCCGAAAAACATTCACGCCCGCTTTCACCAACTCGAGTAATTTTTCATACGTGTCGCACGATGGGCCGACCGTGGCGACGATCTTTGTGCGATGGAAAGTATGTTCTATTCCAGCCTGCTTGTCCATTCCGGTGTGCAGGTACTTTGATATGCCGTTTGACATAGAAGATTTTAATGTTCAACATCAGAACGCACGGCTGAACGTGCAGTTCTTAACTCGCCAGTATCTTGACGATATTTAACCAGTCTTCACTTATTCTTTGTTTCTCGCGAATTGCGATCTCAAGAGGCGTGTAATGCATGTTATTATGCAATATTCCAACCATTACATTATGCCTTCCTTCGATCAAACATTGCACCGCGTGATAACCCATGCGGCTTGCAATGAACCTGTCGATGCACGTTGGCGGACCGCCTCTTTGTATATGACCCAATATCGTAACACGCGTTTCAAGCCCTTTTAATTTTTCGTTCACGAGCCTTGCAACTTCGTTTGCTCCCTTTATATCAGGGTTCGACGGATCCGGCTGATAGCCTTCTGCCACAACAACCAGGTTAACGAGCTTCTTTCTTTTTTCCTGCTCCCCGAGCGATGCGATCATTTCGTCCAACGTTGTATTCACTTCCGGCATCAGAATATTTTCCGCGCCTGTTGCGATGCCGCTGTGCAATGCGATATAGCCTGCATGCCTTCCCATCACTTCAACAACAAACAACCTGTCGTGCGAGTCGGCCGTGTCCCGTATTTTATCGATCGCCGATACAGCCGTATTAACAGCGGTGTCAAAACCGATCGTGAAATCAGTTCCATAGAGATCTTTATCAATAGTTCCGGGGATCCCGGTGCAGGGTATATTGAATTCTTTGCTGAGCTTATAAGCGCCCGTGAAGCTTCCATCTCCTCCGATCACTACCAGTCCGTCTATTCCTCTTTTCTGCAAATTCTCATATGCTCTTTTACGGCCTTCTTCACTGTAGAAGTCTTTACTGCGCGCCGTTTTTAAAATAGTGCCGCCGCGTTGGATAATGTTAGCGACAGAACGCGAATTCATCTGGGAAATGTCATCTTCTATCATGCCGTTATATCCACGCATGATGCCAAATACATCAAGGCCCCGGTATATGCTTGTTCTCACCACAGCCCTGATCGCCGCATTCATCCCGGGAGAATCTCCGCCGGATGTAAGGACGCCAATTTTGGTAACGTTTGATGACATGTATGCAATCAAGGTTAATGCGTTAATAAAAACACGCAGTCATGTATTTCTTGCTCAGTGGTCAAAAATAAGAGTTTTTGCTCAGTGCGGCAGTTTGATTTGGCTATGTAAGCAACAACATTTGTTCCTGGTGCTTTACTCAGTTTGGCAATGCACTGGTGATGAAAGATGAAAAGTCATTTTTCAACTGGGCAAGCGACGGCTTGTTGATGTACATCATATGCCCTGCTTCATAAAATGTGAGATGTATGTTTTGCCGAAGGTCTTTTTTGAGGAACATATGAGCCACCACATTTTCGGTTGCAAAGTACGGCGTTGCCATATCATAGTAACCCTGCGCGATCCAAACTTTCAAAAAAGGATTTTTTGTCATTGCATCACGCAACGATTCCGCAACGTTCAGGTAGCGATCATTTGCCAGCGGCCATGAGCCCACACGTCCCGTCAATATTTCATAAGGCAACTCACTTTCAAATTTCAATTCGCGCCTGATATAATCGTTCACTACAGCAGCAAACGGGCCATAAATAGTTTTGTCGTAGCTCGGATCATATTCAAAGCCTTCACCAGCTTCGTCGTAGTCATATCCGGTAAAACGGCTATCAAGACGTCCAACGGTGAGGGCCTGGTCCCGCAACAACTCTTTGTTGAATCTCCCAACATAAAAGCGAAGGTTTGACTGAAGTATATAGTCTTTTGAAAGCCCGGTGTATTGATGGAGTTTGTCTGCGATCTCATTTCTCTCCGCGTCTGTAATCGCATCGCCTTTCAGTAAAGCCGATGCATATTGGTTCGTTGAAAAGTTTTCAACTTCACCCAACAGCGTTTTCAAATCGGGATATTGGGTTCCTAATTTATGATGATACCAGGCAGTTGCACTGAAAGTTGGCAATTGCAATGGAAAAGGACGATCATTGCCGCGGTCCGTTTCGTCAGCTCCGAAATCAAGTATTGCGGAGATCATGATAACTCCATTCAAATACATGCCGTATCGTTCCTGTAAGTAACTCGCGACGCCGGCTGAGCGAGTAGTGCCATAGCTTTCTCCCCCAATAAATTTTGGAGAACTCCAGCGTGAATTCTTTGTCGTGTATAACCGGATGAAATCGCCAACAAAGCGGGTGTCATTTTCAAAGCCGGTAAATTCGCTCTTGTCAGAATTTTTAGATGGTCGCGTGAAGCCGGTCATCATCGGGTCAATGAAAACAATATCTGTTTTATCAAGCCATGTGTATTCGTTGTCGCCATATTTAAATGGCGGCTGAAGCATTTCGCCTTTGTCACCCAGCACAACTTTTTTCGGCCCGATCGCACCCATGTGCAGCCAAACCGAAGAAGACCCGGGCCCGCCGTTGTAAGCAAATAACACAGGCCGCTTTGAAATATCTGTCTCGCCATCTTTAGTGTATGCTACAAAAAAAACTTTCGCCTTCAGGGAATCATTCTCGTCTTTCATCATCATAAAGCCGGCAGTGGCTGTGTAATTAATGACTTCCCCACCAACCTTGAGCTGGTGTTTAGTTACGGAGAGATTATTGTCTTGTGGAAATGCTTTAAAACTGATCAGCAGGAAACAGATCGCAATTAGTTTTTTCATCGGGCTAAGATAAAAGATTATCGGCTGCGATATAATCCCGATTCGATAAATTGAAATCTAAATGTCAGGGATTTCGCTTGAAGTCGCCGCGCTTCCATGCCTGGATAAATTCAGCCCATGCGGCCGGGTTGAAAAGATTTATCGGCGGTTGTTGGCCGGCGTAATAATATCGCTGAGCCTGTTGTTGTACCTGCACTTTGTACGCCTCCTGTCCGTCTGCCGGCAACGACATCAATAAAGCTTTTCGCGTCGCTTCATCGTTGTTGCGGCGTGCGATCTCGAGCGCGTCCGCCGGTACTTCGGCATTCACAAAATCGCGTTCAAACTGGGCACGTGTTGGCCTCGGTTTCAAGATCGTCGCGGGCAGGTACGCGGTGTCATTCACCATCAACTGTATAACGCTATATTGATTGCCCTGCAAGTTGTGCGGGATTGTTATGGTCTTGTCTTTAAACCCAATGCTCGAAAAACGGATGCGGTCACCTTTTAACACCGCGATCGAAAAAACGCCTTCGCTATTTGTAAGCGTGCCTCTTCCTGTTCCTTCCACGATCACGCTGGTTGCTTCAAGTCCGCGCAGACTGTCGGCGCTCATCACGACGCCGTACAATTGAACGACTGTGTCTTTATCAGGTGTTTTATTTTGAGCAAACGTGTGAAGTGAAAAAAAGACGAGGCAAGTCAAAACAAGATATCGCAGACTTTTTTTCATGCAATTAATTTAATGCAAATCAATTTCTGTGCAAAAGAAATTGAAGTCGAAACAAAATAACCATACCGGCGGTTAACTTTGCAGCGCCCTATGCCTTTTTAACAAAATTATGCATGATGAATTGAGCCATGAAATTTCATTCGCCTAACAGTGGCGGTTTTCGATGGCCAAATGCAAAATGGCAAATAAAAAATAAAGATTTATACATGAATGAGACAGATATTCTCCGTGCATTATCGGGCGTGCAGGAGCCGGACCTGGGAAAGGATATTGTAACGCTGAATATGGTCAAAGATGTTTCAATAACTGGTTCAACAGTTTCCTTCACGATAGTTTTAACCACTCCTGCCTGTCCCTTAAAAGAGCTGATCCGAAAAGAAAGTATCGAGGCGATCCATAAACAAGTTGATGAGTCCGCAACCGTGACCATAAACTTTACTTCCGACACAACAAGCAGGCGCGGCGATACCGGTGCGGTATTACCGGGTGTGAAAAATATTATAGCAGTTGTGAGCGGGAAGGGCGGTGTTGGCAAAAGCACCGTTGCAGCAAATCTTGCACTCGCGCTTTCTCTTTGTGATGCGAAGGTCGGATTGATGGATGCGGATATTTATGGACCAAGCGTGCCTATTATGTTCGGCGTGCGCGGTGAGCGACCAATGATGCGCGATGTGAATGGCAAAGGCATGATCATCCCGCTCGAACGATATGGCATTAAGCTGATGAGCATCGGGCTGCTTGTCGACGAGAAAAGTGCTGTGGTTTGGCGGGGACCGATGGCAAGCAGTGCCATCCGGCAATTTGTTACAGATGTTGATTGGGGCGACCTGGATTATCTCGTGATCGATATGCCACCCGGAACCGGCGACATTCATCTCACCCTGATGCAAACAGTCCCTGTCACCGGTGCCGTGATAGTTACTACGCCGCAGGATGTTGCTTTGGCCGACGCAAAAAAAGGAATCGCGATGTTTGCACAGGCGCAGCTAAATGTTCCCATCATTGGACTGGTAGAGAACATGGCATACTTCACTCCCGCTGAACTGCCCGAAAAGAAATATTACATCTTCGGAAAAGAAGGTGGTAAACGTTTAGCGGATGAATACGACCTCACGCTTCTGGGTCAAATACCGATCGTGCAAAGTATTCGCGAAGGCGGTGATGCAGGTATTCCCGCCATGATGGGCGACGATGCGATATCGCGCAACGCATTTGAAGAGTTTGCTGCACTTACTGCCCGAAGCATTTCGGTTGTGAATGCACAGAAAGCAAAATAAAACTACCGCTATCAGCTAGGTTCAAAGCTGTCCAGGATGGCGACGGCATCATGATAATATTCATTAGCGTACGAGAGCCAAACATAAAAGCTTATATCAGGATAATCAGGATCTACCAATAAAAGCATAGAGGTAGGGAAGCCTGATTTTTTTCCATCTATTGCGCAGCCCCAGTAGCCATTCACATCATCAAGATAGATCGGTTGAGCCTTTCCGCTGCTGTTGTACGTGTTGTAAACAAGATCGGATTGCCTTGCCCAACCGATGATGGCATTCTTCATGCCGTCATAAGTGAGATTCTCGCCCTTGCGCGGATAAATGTCCATCGTAATGTTGTCATTCGTGGCTTCAAAAACATCGGCGTTGTTCTTTACCACCCGCATGTTATCAGGCGCTTTGAATTTCATTTTGTAGGTGTCCCACGTCCATGATTCGAGCGTCTGGGCTTTTACATACGTGCATGTTAAAAGGAACAACGCAGCAAGAAGGTGTTTGTGTTTCATTAGTTTGGTTTTTAGAAAAGAAGAATAACGGAAAACTGGTTCTAAAATACTGAATGTTTTTTATCCAATAAAAAAATCTGGCTGCCAGCGATTCCTGATTTTTTCCACAAATCATAAAAGCTAATAGTATAACAACCGGAAAAAATTACGCGTTACTCGGTTGTATCAAAGGATGGTTATTTGAACGCTCACTTGTATATTTCAGTTCCGGGATGAAATTGTTTCCATGAATGCCAGAATTCCTGGTAGGCCTGCACTGTCTTTAAACGATACCCTTTCATACTGCCATCAATGCAATTGCCATCGATGTTCCATGTTGACTTCGTTTCCTGGTCTCGTAAAGACTGTGTGCTGTCATCATAAATAAAATGCAAAGTACCGTTTGTTGTTCGCCTGTTGAATGCGTAGAATGTTCGTTCGGTTGGTTGCATCGTGAGTAACAATGGCACATCCTGTAAAGTGTCTTCAATCATCTTCTTTTTTACAAGATCATTCCAATCGTAAGCCTTAGCATGATTATTCAGATTGACACCTATCACCCACGATTTCATTTTCCAGGAAGCGCTGTCGCGTTTTTCTAAACCGCTTTTCAAGGTATCGACATCATATCCTTCGAGATCCGCGTACTGTTCTTTGAAATTGGGATCAGGTTGTAAAACGAAGCTATTTGGATGTAAGGCAAGCCAGTCGCTCAATGCCATCTGTGATGAAGGAATCTCTTTGAGCGACGTTCCTTTCAGAGGTCCGGCGACCGCAGTGCCGGTTTCCTGCCGCCACCAACTCTTTGTTTCAGCGTCTTCAAACATCGCGTTGAAATGATCCATCCCCACCAAACGAAAATCCTGCAACTCCCCATTGATGTACGGACTAAATGCACGCCCGGTGCGACAAACAGTGCAATAAGTGATCATCACCTCTTCACCTCCTATGGTATCTCTCACCTGGTGATGATAGCCGATGATCTCAATGGGATATGCTTTTGCTTCACCGTTTATTGCAACACCGATCACCAATTTATTTTTATTGGTAGCATCTTTTGCGGCGCCTAAGAGAATTTTTTCTTTTGGCTGATAAAACATTTTGTCAGCCAGGAATTTGAAATTGAAAGCGTATGCAACAACGGCGTAAAACAACACCGCTATAAACATGACGATCTTTTTCCAAACACGGCAGTATTTTAGGATATGAAAGAACGGGAAGATCATAATTAAAATGCCGATCGATCTGAGCAACCAAATATTTTTATTGATGAAGTAAGCAACATCGATCGTGTCAGACTGCTGGCTTCCCGGAAAAGGCATGATAAAATAAACCCGCAATATTTCGACCGCGAGCAAAAACAAAAAGCCGATCACGAACAGCCATCCCTTCATGAATCCGAATGAGCGTCAAATATAGATGTGAATGGTCAATGGTGAATTGTGAATTGTGAATTGTGAAAGTGAACCTGAACCCTGAAACCTGAACCTGTAACCTCAAACCTCAAACTTCAAACCTCAAACTTACTTCTACAACTTCTCCAACATCTCGACGACTCCTTCTTTTTTGAGGATGAGATAACCGAGCCGGTCGTTGCTTATTCCCTCTTTGAGGTTGTAATTAAAATACAATTGTTCATCTTTCACTTCGGTTTCAAAATACCTGAACTGGATGTTTGGATACTGCCTGAGCGATTCGCCGATCTCGTACAAATGCGTCGAAAGAATAAAAACAGCATTGTCAACTTTGAGCAAGCCCTCAATCACGGTGCTGCTGCATTTCATCGCATCCTGCACATTCGTTCCTTTGAAAAGTTCATCGATCAGCACCAGCCAGTTCTTACCATCGCTGATCTGTTCAATCGTTTTGCGAATACGCTGCACTTCGTTGAAAAAATAACTTTCGCCTTTAATAATATTATCTATGACATGAATGTTGCTGATGAGTCCATCAAAAAAATTCAGCTGCATGCTTTCTGCGGGCACGCCCATGCCTATGTGCGCGAGATAAGTTGCCACACCGATAGCTTTTATGAAAGTGCTTTTGCCGGCCATGTTCGCGCCCGTCAGGAATAAAAAATTTTTATCTGGCGTCAGGATGATATCATACGGCACCGGGTTTGGAAGCAATGGATGATAGAGTTTTTTAACCTCGAAGTCAGGCAAGGTTTCCGGACTAAAGACAGGAAATGAAAAGTTGTATTTCATGCAGGCGCTCGCCAGCGAATAAAATGCATCTAGCTTGCTGTATATTTCTATCAGCTCCCGCGACTCATCTTTATAACCGTCGCGGACGAAACGGCCAAATTGCATTACGTTACTATTTGACAGTTGCTTCGGGTTTTTATGCTGGATCATTTGCTGCACGACAGGTTTCGACAAAAGCATTTGAATACGGGTCAACATCAAATCCAATGCGACCGGGTTTCCTTCTTTCTGGAGCAAGTCATAAATGCCAGACATGCCCTGCAAAAAATCGATGAAATGCGTTACCGAATATCGCACGAGGGAAAAATCCGGCGCATTAAAAATTTTATACACAGCAGCATTTACAAAATTTGAATCAGATGGAATGCTGCCTATTTGAGACTCGTAGAATTTTTCAATCATCAACACCGAGCCGTTCGTAATTGTTTCAGGCCACGATGAATGAACCGCTATGATACACTGCAGCAACCGCTGCCGGTCAATGACATCTTTTAATGAAGGCAGCGGATGTTTCAGATAATATTCAAGCCAGTGTCTGCCATTTACAGTTCTGCAAAAGTTCACGTGATGCAACACCGACTGCTCCTCGTTGTAATCGAAGATGGAAAGATCGTATAGTGTTGTTTTATCGATGTGCATGCGGCCCAGCCCTAAAGTGAGTTTTGACTATCGTGTAAATTGCAACCTCATTCCTTTATTAGATTCATCAAATGTGTTGTTTTCATAAACGAGGTTGCCGTTCACAAATGTGTGTGTCACCGACGCAGGAAACGTGAATGCCTCCAAAGGACTCCACCCACATTTGTACAGAATGTTCTCCTGCTTTATGGTGAACGACTTGTTCATATCAACCAGGATAAGATCTGCGAAATAATTTTCCCGAATAAACCCGCGGTCCTCAATTTCAAAACATGTTGCCACAGCATGACTCATCTTTTGCGCGATTTTTTCTAATGTTACTTTCCCTTCCCTGTAATAATATAACATCAGCATTAAGGCATGTTGCACGAGCGGTAAGCCGGCGTGCGCCTTTTCATAAGGAAGTTGCTTCTCTTCTAAGGTATGCGGCGCATGATCAGTTGCAATAACGTCAAGCCTGTCATCGAGCAGTGCATTCCACAATGCGGCCTTGTTATTCGGTGCTTTGATAGCGGGATTGCATTTGATCTTATTGCCCAGTCGTTCATAATCATCGCTTGTAAAATGCAAATGATGCACACAAACTTCAGCCGTTATCTTTTTGTCTTTTAGCGGAAGCAGGTTGCTGAACAATTGCAATTCTTTTTCGGTGCTGATATGCAGGATATGCAATCGGCTGCCGTATTTTTTTGCATATTGAATCGCCCGGAATGAAGATGCAAAGCAGGCTTCATCAGACCTTATCAACGGGTGATCTGATGGTTCGAGCACGTCCTTCTCCGACTTCAATCTTGCTAAGTTCTCCCGGATGATCTTTTCGTCTTCACAGTGCGTGGCTATGAGCAATTCTGAATTTGAAAAAATTTTGTCGAGGGCCAGCGGATTATCCACCAGCAGGTTTCCGGTAGACGAACCCATAAAAATTTTCACCCCGCAAACGTTTTTCCGCTTTTCATTTGTGCGCATCACCTCATCGTAATTGTCGTTGCTCGTGCCCATGTAAAAAGAATAATTTGCAAGCGACGTGTGCTGCGCGATTTGATATTTATCCTCTAGCAATCGTTGGGTAAATGCGGGCGGTTGCGTGTTGGGCATTTCCATAAAACTGGTGACGCCGCCTGCAACGGCCGCTTTTGATTCGGTATATATCGTCGCCTTTTGTGTTAAACCGGGCTCCCTGAAATGGACCTGGTCGTCGATGACACCGGGAAACAAAAACAATCCCGAAGCATTGACCTCCTTTACGGCATATTTTGCACTTATGTTTGGAGCAATTTTTTCAATGCGGCCATCTTTGATCAACACATCGCTGCGAAAAATTTTATTTTCGTTCACTATACTTGCATCTTTAACCAGGTAATTCATACAGCGTGTGAGTCTTTATTTGCAAATTAACAATCTTAGCTGCATAGCTTTTAAAAATATTGCCCACGCCGTAATAACCCGCTATCATCTTTTATCGATCGTTACTGCAACTTTTTTTATCAGCACCTTCTCACTTGCTCAAAAAACCGCAACCGTATCAGGGAAAGTCTTGAGTGAGAACGACCGGCCCCTGGCACGTGTGACAATTGAATTACTCAACGGCTTCAAAAGAACCGCTTCAAACGATAGTGGATTTTTTACGATAGAGTTACCTGTAAACAAACCGGTCGCGCTGGTTTTTACTTACACAGGTTATGCGCCCGTTCAAAAAAATTTTAATTTAAATGAGGGTGAAACGGAAGCGATGACAATAAAAATGTCGCCACTGGAAAATAAGTTGCCAGGAGTGACAGTAAAAGATGAAACGCAGCGACAGCAACCAGGGCTCATCAATATTAATCCTGGAAACGCGCTCGTCAATCCAACGCCGCTGAGTAACATCGAGAGCCTGATAAAGATCATCGTTGGAAGCAACAATGAACTCACTTCCCAATATTCAGTGCGGGGAGGCAGTTATGATGAGAACCTGATCTACGTAAATGATTTTGAGATCTACAGGCCGTTTCTTGTACAAAGTGGCCAGCAGGAAGGTTTAAGTTTCA
>DASQJI010000491.1:0-2767 GCA_035631175.1 Parafilimonas sp. | reverse complement strand
GAGCATAATCCGCAAGGCCCACCCCCTTTGCCACATGATTCTGCAGGGCCAATATTGATTGGAGATATTATCACCGGTGTTGTTAACATAAACAGCCAGAATAAAATCGTGTGGCGGAGCTGTTTTATTAAGGCCATTGACCCACCGACTGTTTCCGCAAATACATCTCTTGCAGTTGTGGGTCAAAAAGCTCTGCACATTATTTATTCAAAGACTGCTGTCAATAACACTGAAAGTCTGGAAAATGTATCGGTGGCCGCGGACGGCTCGTTTTCTTCCTCACCAATAATTTCCATGAACTTACGATACAGGTTTGTAGTAGGTATGGCAAGGCAAATAAGCAGCACATCAATCATGCTCCCTTGCATTAAGGACGATAAATTAGCATTTGCAAAGATTGAGATAGAATAAGTTGGTTGCCTCATCCACATGATAGCCCGCTTTACTTCTCCCGCCGCGCTGGAATGTTTACATTATCTTACATCATTCTAGTGCTGGTGTTATAACGATTGTTTTTTGTTGCTTTTGTACGTGTTCCGTTAGAAGAACGCAGCAAAGCCACGCCACTAACGAATAGACTTTTGCAAAAGATACGGGTCGAAAAGGGGACAAATATTGAATGAGGCGAATTGTAAACAATCCTTCGCACGGAAACCAGGACATTCCATCCGCACAAGAAAATGCACCTTCAATCCCGGCTCTTAAAAATGATCATTGCCATGCAGGAAATCAAGATCATTTCCAAATTTGATTGTCGAATCATAAGAATTTCTTCACACATGCAACATAACGTCGCCAGAAAATTTAAGACATTAGCCTTAGTATGCGTTTTTACATCTTTCGCCGGCGTGATCTATGAGCTCATTGACGAGGACCAGGTCGATTTTAGTAGTGTGATGTTCGGTCTTCCTTTAGGCCTGGTCTTCGGCCTGATGGAATTATTTGTTTTTCCAAGGGCGGAAGCACGTTTTAGGGAATGGCCGTTCACAAAATTACTGCTGTTTAAAACTTTCTCGTACACTGCTCTCATTTATGTTGTCACCTTGCTCGTGATAACCATTGTCGGGTTAATCGATGGGCACGATATTCACGAACTCATGCCATACGTTATATCGATTGAACAGTGGACACTTGTCCTTTACACCATTGTCGTCTATGGCTTGCTGGTATTCTTTATACAGATCAACCGCCTGTTGGGACAGGGAGTTTTATGGAAGTTTGTGCTTGGAAAATATCATAAGCCGCGCGAGGAAGAAAGGATCTTTATGTTCCTCGATATGAAATCATCGACAACAATTGCAGAGCGCCTGGGCCACGTTCGATTTTATGCGTTGCTCAACGACCTTTTCCGCGAGATCTCAGAACCCGTTCTTCAAACGAAAGCTGAGATCTATCAATACATCGGCGACGAGGTAGTGCTGACATGGAATCTTGAAGAGGGACTTCGGAATGCGAATTGCCTGAGAATTTTTTTTATGTTCCGGGAAAACATGCGCAGGAACAGCGACGATTACTTTAAAAATTTTGGCGTGCGGCCGGAGTTTAAAGCAGGCTTGCATTTTGGCAAAGTTATAAGCGCGCAGATCGGCGACTTGAAACGTGAGATCGCTTACAACGGCGATGTCCTGAACACGACCTCAAGAATTCAAAATGAATGCAACAAATACAAACGGAATTGCCTCGTGTCAGGCGCATTAATGAACCGCCTTACAAGCACGAATGGTTTTGAATGGGAACGGATCGATGCTGTAACCTTGCGGGGAAAAGAAACGGAGATGGAGATATTTAGTGTCGATGCAACCGGCGGATTCTGAAATATGAAAGCATCGCATCAATTACGATAAGCAAAGCCTTTCCAAATAACCGAATTAACCAGTTGCCCAATAAACTTCAAACATCAAACTTCAAACTTCATAAGCAACCAGCAATTGTTTTGCGCTCAAATTGGATGCCGTTTCAGCTTGTGGACTTTTATCATGAATTTCAACAAAACAGTTAAAGTGAAATATGCGATGACGTAAGAGCCGTGCGTGGCATGAAATTTTACGCATATTCTGGTTATCCTTATTCTTTCATCATTAAAATTTCACACTATGGCAAATTATGATAATGATTGGGATAGAAACCGACGAGGTTTCAACCAGCAATGGAACGATGACGACCCATATGGAAACCAAAACTACAGCAACGACTATAATCGAAGAAATGAACGCAATTTCAGGGACATGCCTTATGGTGGTTCCTCAGATTATGACTATGGCCGCAGCAGGAGAAGCAATTACGGCAACATGAGCGGCACAGGAGATTATGACAATAGTTACGGGTACAACCGCGACATTTACCGGAACAGTAACATGGGCGGCCGCAGCTCTTCAGACTACCGCTATGGTTCAGAAGGTTCTGACTACAACTATGGACGAGACGATTATCGGCGGGGAAATGACCGCGATTGGTGGGACAAAACAAAAGATGAAGTATCATCGTGGTTTGGAGATGACGATGCTCAACGGCGCAGGCGTATGGATGAAAGGCGCGGAGATTATCGCGGCAAAGGACCGAAAGGCTATACACGTTCAGACGAAAGGATAAAAGAAGACGTGAACGACCGTTTGAGTGACGACTCCAGTTTGGACGCTTCAGATATCGAAGTGTCTGTTCAAAATTGCGAGGTAACACTTACAGGCACAGTGAACACACGTTGGGAAAAACGGCGTGCCGAAGATTGTGCTGAAAGTGTGTCAGGCGTGAAGAACGTTGAGAACCGTCT
>DASQJI010000490.1:0-1794 GCA_035631175.1 Parafilimonas sp. | reverse complement strand
GAGCAAATAAAAATCAGCTTCGTGTGTTCATCGATATCCTTTTTTATTGCTTCGATGTTCAACCCGAACTCACGCGTAAGCAGAACTTTTTTAACTGCAACCTCATTGATATCGGCGCACACCTGGTACATGCCGTAAGTGGGTGGACAAATTAAAATGTTATCGATTGAAGGATTGCAAAACGCGCGGATCAACAGGTCGATCGCTTCATCGCTTCCGTTACCGACAAAAATATTTTCGGTTTTGATGTGCTTTATTTCACTGATCTTTTGTTTCAGCTCTTTCTGCAGAGGATCAGGGTAACGGCTGAAATTTTCTTGTGCCACTGACCCGAGGCTGTTCTCGTTTGCGTCGAGAAACACTTTTGCCTTCCCTTCAAACTCAGAGCGTGCTGAAGAATAAGGCACCAGTTCCCTTATATTTTTTCTTACGATATTTTCCAGGCGGAACGAACTCATTTTAATTTTTTAATCGTATAGATACGGCGTTGGCATGTGCGCGCAAGCCTTCTGCCTCAGCCATCACCTGCACAGTTTCTGCGATATTGCTTAAGCCTTCTTTTGTTACTTGTTGAAACGTAATTTTTTTAAAAAAACTATCCAAAGAAACGCCGCTGTAAGCCGCTGCAAAACCATTTGTAGGCAAAGTGTGATTGGTTCCGGATGCGTAGTCGCCAACAGATTCAGGCGAATAATTTCCCAGGAACACAGAACCGGCACTTCTAACATTTTCTGCGATTGCTTCTGCATCCCTGCATGCGATGATCAAATGTTCAGGTGCGTATTGATTGATCAATTCAAGAGCATCATCCAATGTTTGAACGAGGATCGCCTTGCTGTTTTTCACGGCTGCTTCAACAATTTCCCATCTCGGCAATTGAGAAAACTGCCTTTGCAAAGAGTCTTTTGTTTGATCAATCACTCTTTCATCGGTGCTGACAAGAAGAACCTGCGAATCTTTCCCATGCTCTGCCTGCGCTAAAAGATCGGCGGCAACATATTCCGGATCGCATGTTTCGTCTGCAAGAATTGCCACTTCTGAAGGACCCGCCGGCATATCGATCGCGACGCCTTCAGCAGCTACAAGCATTTTAGCGCAGGTAATGTACCGGTTGCCCGGACCAAAGATCTTATGCACTTTGGGAATGGTCTCAGTGCCGAAAGCCATCGCAGCAATTGCCTGCGCTCCACCGATCTTAAAGATCTTTCGAACACCTGTTTGCCGCGCTGCGTATAAGATGGCAGGATGAACATTCCCATCTGTTTGCGGTGGTGTGCAAACGATTATCTCGTTGCAACCTGCGATCCTCGCTGGTACCGCAAGCATCAGCACCGTGGAAAAAAGAGGCGCAGTTCCTCCGGGAATATACAGGCCAACCTTTTCAATTGGCACTGACTTTCGCCAGCAAGTTATGCCCGGCATTGTGTCAACCTTCGTTACATTTTCAAACTGTGATCGATGGAACGTGGAAATGTTTTTGATAGCCACATCGATCGCCTTTTTCAAGCTCTCGTCGATTGAATCTGCAGCATCCCATTCATTAGCCTGCAGGTGGAAATCTTTTAATGATATCTGGTCGAATTGCTGCGTATATTGTTTAACTGCCGCGTCTCCATTAAATCTCACATTGTCGAGAATGGCTTGCACAGTTTTTCTTACGGCTCTATAATCGTGCAGAGGACGTTTCAGTAACTGCTCATAATCTTTTTTGGATGGAAATTTGATCACCTGCATCATACGATCATCTTTTCTATCGGTGCAACCAAAATACCCTGTGCTCCATGTTCCTTTAGC
>DASQJI010000489.1:0-3724 GCA_035631175.1 Parafilimonas sp. | reverse complement strand
AGCTAATAGCGCGCCCTACGTCCCAACAGTCACTATCGTCACAAAAAAATTGCAAAATAAAATTCAAATCATTGTCTCAGACAACGGCTCCGGCATTTCGCAAAATATAATTGATAAAATTTTTCAACCGTTCTTCACCACTAAACCGACAGGCCAGGGAACAGGATTGGGTTTGAGTTTGAGTTATGATATTATCAAAGCGCACGGTGGTGAGATTAAAGTACAAAGCAAAGAAGGAGAAGGATCACACTTCACTATCGTACTTGCCGGATGACAATTTAATTGCTTAATTTTCGATCAAATACCTATATGAAGGTTGGCTGCTTCCTTGTACTTTTTATTATCTCCTTTTTATTTTCAAACGATGATGCTGCGCAATCCGCACCGCTTGCCTTTAGTGTTGTAACAGGCAGTAAAGATGTTACCCTCGGGAAAATAAATGGCATTACACAAGATACCTGGGGTTATATGTGGTTTGCTGATCCGGGTAACAGCCAATTGGTAAGATATGATGGTTACCGTATGAAAGTTTTTAAACACAACCGTACTGATACCAATTCAATCAACAAAAGTTTTTTTGAATGTATTGCTGCAGATAGTGTAGGAAATGTATGGCTTCCCTTTGATGGTGGGGTAGATAAAATAGCCTCCGCCACAGGTATGGCTACACACTATAAACTAAAAATCGCCGTCGGGGATGCTATTATTGTAGATCATGAGGGTGTTGTTTGGATAGGTGGGAGTGGCGGCCTTTGTCAACTGGACCCTGAAACGGGCAAAGCAATTAACTATAGTCATAGCGATAAAGATTCAACAACACTTAGCGATGGCGGGGTACGCGTGTTATATGAAGATAGAGAAGGAACAATATGGGCAGGCAGTGGCCTGCCTTTTGTGCCGGGTAATGATGGAGGCTTAAACAAATTCAACAGGGCAACTGGAAAATTTACCCGTTACGTAAACGATCCTGCTGATCCGCGCAGCATTATTAACAACCGGGTACGTGCAATTCTCGAAGATAGCAGGGGTAGTTTCTGGATAGGTACCCAGGGAAATGGCTTACATATTATGGATCGTAAAACAGGAACATTTGAAAGGCTTACATACGACCCGAAGCGCCCCGAAAAATTAAGCAGGCCGCCTGTCAAAAAGGGAGACTCCTTTGATCATATCACTTTTATTAAAGAAGACATATCCGGTAATATCTGGATTGGCACTTATCATGAAGGAATAGAAAGGTATGATCCACTCACAAAAAAACTAGATCATTTTATTGCGGATGCAACAGGGGCTGGCGGCTTTCCTGATAGCACAACGTGGACAGCTTTCACTTCCCGTGACGGCACGTTATGGATCGCCACTGAAACGAGTAACCTTCTGTATCGTGTTGATCCTTTTCGCAAATCAATTGCCCATATATCTACAGGCCACACTGCAAGCAGTTTTGCTGAGGACAAAAATGGTGATTTATGGGTAGGTACAGAGGGGAATGGCATTTTTAAATTTGACCAGAATAATATCGAAGTGGCCCATTTCATTCACAACCCCCTGGACCCTTTTAGCCCGCCCGAAAATCATTGTATGCTAAGTGCCGTACCTGGAGCTGACAAGATTTGGTCAGGAAGTTATGATGGAATCAGGATGATTGATGCGCAAACTGATAAATTTTACAAGGTTAACAGTAGTAGTAGATTACTTGAAGATTCATCTCAGAAGGGCATTGTCAGTGCATTAGAAGACAAAACAGGAATTTACTGGTTCGCAAGCTGGGGGCATGGTTTAATAAGATTGAATGCTAAAGACGCGTCTACTAAACAATTTCTTCCTGATCCAAAAGATTCTACATCAATAAGCTCAGCCCAGTTGAACCACCTCTTAGAAGACAAGCAGGGCAGGTTGTGGATTGTTGGAGGAGGAGGCATAAACAGGATGGATCGTAAAATCGAGAAGTTCAAAAAATATCTGCCTGAAACTTTTATCGGATCTATTTACCAGGATTCAAAAAACAATATTTGGGCAGGCACAGATAAAGGCCTGTATCATTATAACGAACAAGATGATCAGTTTTATCCCTTTTTTGAAGACTTCATAAATATTAGTACACTTGGCCTGGGCGGAATTGTCGAGGATAACGATCATGATCTTTGGCTAAGGTCTGCTTCTTCAATCATAAAACTGGATCCCTTAACTAAAGATTTTTTTATTTATGGAGAGAAGTTTGGCATTGGAAGAAACAGCATGGACGTATGGGGGAAATCTTTGAAAAACAAAAAAGGCCAGGTATGCTTTGGCATTAATGATGGGTTTTCTATCTTTTATCCCAAGGAACTTGAGGTAAAGGACAATTTTAAAATTTTTCTTACTGATTTTTTTATCGATAATATTCCTGTCTTGCCCGGTAAACAAAGCCCGCTACAGGAACCGATTGAAGGACTAAATAATTTGAGCTTAAGGTATGATCAAAACAATATAGGTTTTAATTTTTCAGCTCTGGATTATCGTGATCCCGAAAGCATAAGTTATTTTACTATGCTTGAAGGGAAGAATAGCACATGGCAAAAAGTAACAGACGAAAAAAGTGTTCAGTATTTTAATTTGAAGCGGGGCAAATTTATATTTCACGTAAAAGCCTTTAATAAAGATGGGGAGCAGGCGGAAAAAACAGTGGCGATTATTATAAATCCACCGTGGTGGCAAACCTGGTGGGCCTTTGTTTCATATGCCGTTTTATTGATGACGGCAATATGGGGTTATGCAAAATGGCGAACCAAAATTTTAGAAAAAGAAAAAGTTGCACTCGAAACAAAAGTTACCGAAAGAACTCAGGAATTAAAAAAAGAAAAAGAAATAGTGGAAAGCACTTTGTCTGAGTTGAAATCCACGCAAGCCCAACTTATCCAATCAGAAAAAATGGCTTCGCTTGGTGAGCTCACTGCAGGCATCGCGCATGAAATACAAAATCCATTGAATTTCGTCAATAATTTTTCGGAAGTAAACCGGGAAATGGTTGATGAAGCCACAGAAGAAATTACCAAAGGAAATTATGATGAAGTAAAAAATATTTTAAATGATATCAAAGACAATTCAGAAAAGATCAACCATCACGGCAAACGCGCAGACGCTATTGTAAAAGGCATGCTTCAACATACACGCACCAGTACAGGCCAGAAAGAATTAACTGATATCAATGCATTGGCAGACGAATATTTAAGGCTCAGCTATCACGGCATGCGCGCAAGAGACAAAAATTTCAATGTAACATTGGAGACAGATTTTGATAATTCTGTTGGCAAAATAAATGTCGTTTCGCAGGACATTGGGAGGGTGCTGTTGAATTTGTACAACAATGCATTTTACGCAACAAGCGAAAAGCTCGAAGCCGACAGCGCGCACTATGTGCCCACAGTCACCGTTGTCACAAAAAAGCTGGATGGCAAAATTGAAATAAGTATAAAAGATAATGGCCTTGGTATTCCGCAAAACATCGTCGATAAAATTTTTCAACCATTCTTTACTACAAAACCAACAGGCCAGGGAACAGGATTGGGATTGAGTTTGAGTTACGATATTATCAAAGCGCACGGTGGTGAGATTAAAGTAATAACAACCGAAGGTGGAGGCTCCGAATTTTTGATTCATTTGCCAATAGCCTGATGTTGTTTATTTGAGAGCCCATGCTGGTTCTATTAAATAAACGATTGACTGAATATTTTTAACGATATTT
>DASQJI010000488.1:0-4928 GCA_035631175.1 Parafilimonas sp. | reverse complement strand
TTATAACGCGGGCGGTGTATATATGTCGGCCGGGTTTTACAACGGTTTCGATAATCAAACAACGGATATGATGGATAGCTGGCAGAAGCCGGGAGACCAAACAAATATACCGCGTGTTGGATGGTTTTTTGGTAGCGGGTATAATGATGCGTCACAATGGTTGTATGACGGTTCATATATCCGTCTAAAAAATGCAACGCTTGGCTACACCTTAAGTAAAGGCCTAATACAACGAATGCATCTCAGTTCTGCGCGAATATACGTGGCTGGGTATAACCTCCTCACCTGGACAAAATATCCCTCCGATCCAGAAGTTAACACAGAGGTGTTAGGGAATGTCGGCGGCGGCCAGGACTTTTATACCATTCCGCAGGCGAGGACTTATACGCTGGGTTTAACAGTGAAATTCTAAACATTTAAAAATCGAGAAATGAAAATCATAAAAAATTTCTTAGCCGTGCTGCTGCCTGTAATTTTTGTGGCCGCATGTAATAAGGACCTCAATGTGGAACCGCAAAACAACGTCACCGAAATCAAGACGGCGGCAGACGTTACTGCACTCTTGTTCGGCGGTTACAAGCTATTGCAGAATCCCTCCGCATTTGGAGAGCAATATATTTTAATGGCCGACCTGCTTGCTAAGGAAGACCAGGTAATATGGACCGGCACATTCACCCAATACCGGCAAATAGCGGACAAGACACAGGATAAGACAAGCCCGGTTGCGACAAGTATTTGGGAAAACTCATATGCCATCATCAACACTGTAAACACTGTGCTGGACAAAATAAGTGTTGTTGATGCAAGCGATCAGGCCGCTATTGCCGCAGAGGCTAAATTCATAAGGGGCATTACCTATTTCGAATTGGTAAACTTTTTTGCCCAGCCATATTCGGCGGGCAATGTCGAGTCGAACCTTGGCGTTCCGCTTGTGCTTGCACCTGTATATGTGTACGATTCAACAAAAGACAGACCGGCCAGGGCCACGGTGAGCGCCGTGTACCAGCAAGTGATCGCTGACCTGACGGACGCCGCCAACAATCTGCCTGAATTCAACCCTGACGGTCGCGCTACGAGCGGTGCTGCAAAAGCTTTTCTTTCGAGGGTTTATATGCAAATGCTCGATTACGAAAATGCAGCAACAATGGCTAACGACGTTATTGAATCCGGCGATTATTCTCTTAATGCAAATTTTGCTCAGGCGTTCAACAATGCCGCGAATTCGTCTGAAGATATTTTTGGTATTCAGCAAACGTCGCAAAGCAATGCCGGAACAAGCAACAATGGCTTAACGACCTTTTACGCGGATTATGGAACTTACGGTGGGAGAGGCGATGTACAGGTTGACCCCGGCTATTTCGATTATTTCAGCGGCACCGACGTTCGCCAGGATTTTGTATACAGCGGCTACAGTATCAATGGCAGAGACGGAATATACACTATGAAATGGGCGGAATTCTATCGTGTTATTCCGGTAGTTCGTTTGGCAGAAATGTATTTGACGAGAGGTGAAGCAAATTTGCGCAAAGGCGGCGCGCCGATCGGTCCGGCGACTCCACTTGAGGATATTAATACCGTGAGAGAGCGTTCGAATGCAGCACCTTTAAATTCTGTCACCGTACAGGACTTCATAGATGAGCGTTTCCGCGAACTCGGTTTTGAAGGCGACAGGCTATGGACATTGAAACGCGCGCAAAGCGACGACATAGATGGACATCCTTATGATGCTGACATACTGGTGTTGCCCATTCCACAGAGAGAGATGGATGTGAACAGTAACCTGATTCAAAATGACGGATATAATTGATCGTTGACGGGGTTCGTTTATTTGTAAAGCATCGTCTTGAAAGAGGCGGTGCTTTTTATTGCAAATTGTGCATCAGTTTGAATTCATTCGCGATCCGTTGAACAGATTCACGCAGCGGTGTGTACCTGAATGACGGAACTGCTTCAAGCAATTTGCGATTGTCGAAGTGTGCCTTGATTAGCGCTGTACGGGCTGTTTCTTTTGTGATGAATGGAGCGTCTGCGGAAAATAAACTTTTGATCGCGGCAAATCGCCAAACGGCCGAGGCCATGAAGGGTGTGATCTTTTTTTGTGGCGGTTTTTTATTGAACGCAGCGGCGATCATCTCAAACAAAGTTTTGTACGATACATTTTCGGCACTTACAATAAAACGATCCGCACTGATGTTACTTTCCATAAGGGTGATCATGGCGTTAACAACATCGTCAACATCAACGAAGCCGGTTACGCCCTCGGAATAATAAGGAAACTCATTATAAACTTTTTCAAAGATCTCTGAAGACCCTTTGTTCCAATCGCCCGATCCCAGCACGATAGTTGGATTAATGATAACTGCATTTAATCCTTCCGCAATGCCACGCCACACTTCCATCTCAGCCAGGTATTTGCTTTCCCCGTAGGTGCTGTTATTGGTTTCTTCACTCCATTGCATGCTCTCATCTATCATTGCGCTATTTCGCAACCGGCCCAGGGCAGAAACGGAGCTTACGTGCAAAAGCTTTTGTACATTATTTTCGAGGCAGGCATTTACTACATTGGCAGTGCCGTCTACATTCGTTTTCAGAAGCTCCTTTTTTTGCTTTGGGTTAAAAGAAACTAAAGCGGCACAATGATATACTTGCTGCACATCCTGCATTGCCTCTTCTAGTAATAAAATGTCGCTTATGTCTCCACGCACCCATTCAACGCAAGGGTGTTCGAATCCCTTTTGCGCCCGGTATAATGCCTTTACTTTTTTGCCCTGCCTTGTCAGCGCTTTCAATAAATGGGAGCCGATGAGACCAGTTGCCCCAGTGATAAAGACTGTTCGGGTTAAAGTCGTTGACTTATCTTCCTGATCTGATATCATGTGCTGAATAAGCCGGTTTATGGATTGGAGGTTTCATAATCATAAAAACCTTTCCCGGTTTTTCTTCCTAATTCACGCATAGTTACCTTATTTTTTTGCAAGGTCGATGGGCGTAAACGTTCAGGTTTACCTAACGCTTCCCATACAATGTTGCTCACCGAATAATTTACATCGAGCCCGATGAGGTCCATTAATTTGAAGGGGCCCATCTTAAAGCCCGTCGCTTCCATAATGGCATCTACAGTTTCTACATTGGCTATGCCTTGTTCAACCATGTTCATGGCCTCCAGGTAATAATGCCGGGCGACACGATTGACGATAAAGCCGGGTGAATCATTGCAAACGACCGGCGTTTTGTTCAACAGCTTCGCGAGTTCAACAAGAGCATCGATGACCGCCGGAGCAGTCTTTTCTCCCCGCACCACTTCCACCAATTTCATTACAGGCGCAGGATTGAAAAAGTGCATACCTGCAAAACGTTCTTCGTAGGCAGCGCCGCTGCAAATTTCCGAAATAGAGATCGATGATGTATTCGTCGTCAAGATCGTGTCCGAGCTATTGATCGTGCAAAGCGAGTTAAACACCTGTTGTTTCACTTCCTTATTTTCCACGACCGCCTCTATTACAACATCGGCGATGCAGTCGTTGATGTTCGTGCTAAATACAAGCTGGCTTAACGCCGCTTCCTTTTCAGCGGCTGTAATTTTTCCTTTCTCAACCAATTTTTGAAGATCCTCACTGATAATGTGTTTGCTTTTCAAAAGCATCTGCTCATCCACGTCATATTGAATTACGCTGAACCCGTTTTTTGCAGCAACTTGTGCAATGCCGCTGCCCATAGTTCCCGCACCGCAGACGCAAATCTTTTTTATCCTCAAGCCAACATTTTTTACAAACTTACGTTGTAAAAAAACAATCAATGTTTCGTAGTATTTGATTCTGGTATGGGGTTTGAAATATTTGTTAGCTTTACTTTATGCAGCAGTTAGATCTCTTTAATAAAGGCTCCCGAAAGGAGGAACTGTTGAAACCATTGCCGAAACCACAAAACCTGGAAAAAAAAGATGACACGAAGGAGCATGTGAAACAAAAAAAAGACGCTTCGTTCAAATTCACTGAACAAAAGGTGCCATCTAAGCGAGGCCGCAAATCTTTTAAAGACATCAATCTCGATGTGGCCTTGCTGGAGATACCGGACGATGAGGTGCTTTATCAAAAACAATATTATTCTATAACGGAGGTGGCCGAATGGTTTCATGTGAATGCGTCCCTGCTGCGCTTCTGGGAAAGAGAATTCGATATCCTCAGGCCACGCAAGAACCGAAAGGGGGACAGGTTGTTCCGGCCTGAAGACATCAAGAACCTGAGAATAATCTATTATCTACTTCGCCAACAAAAATATTCCATCGAGGGCGCCAAGCAATTCTTGAAAGACAACAAAAAGAAAGCGGAAATGCAGACACAATTAGTGGAAGCTTTAACAAAATTCCGTTCCTTCCTCTTGGAATTGCGGGCTAATTTAGGCGCATGAAAAAATCGTTTTGGATTGTAATCTTAACGGCATTTGCAGTTGGTGCCTGCGAATGTGTATCATCCCAAAATTTTCATGCTTACGAAACAAGTTACGATCATAAGGGCAGGAAAGTTTTGCGTGGCTTACTTGCGCGCGCAGACATCGAGAGCGATACTGCATTTAGCTGGTTTCAGAAAAATTATCATCTCGGCAAACCGGATGCCGCAACAGTTGATGCATTTAAAAAACATGCGAGCGATCTCCACATGCTGTTGTTCGTGGGTACCTGGTGTCCGGATACACAAAACCTGCTACCTGAGTTTTACCAGGTCACCGATGCCGCAAGTTTCCCGGATAGCTGTATAACGATTATCGGTGTTGACAATGATAAAACAACCTTAGACAATCTTCATAGAACATTTCATCTTGTTGACGTGCCGACATTCATCGTGATGAAGGACGGAAAAGAAGTCGGCCGTGTGGTGGAATATGGCGAAACCGGAGAAGCGATGAAAGAGCTCGGAAAGATTGTGGCTGGG
>DASQJI010000487.1:0-6309 GCA_035631175.1 Parafilimonas sp. | reverse complement strand
AGAATGTCTCCATGTTCTATTGCTTTTTTCAAAAGCGGATAATGATTTGTTTTCCATAGAGTGATGAATTCATCAGCATATCCCCATTTCACCTTGTAATAATTTTCTATAGTGAAAGGTTCGTCCGACTGTTTACTGTTTTGAGACCAGCCAAAATTTGCCGTTATCATCATCAGGAAAATAACTGCACCGATCTTCTTTGAAAATGATTTCATTGTATTCAGATTTGGTTCTTCGACGTTTTGAACTGTCGGTTGAAAGGTACGCGAATTGCAGAGGGGATACAACGCCCCATAAAAAAAGCCCCTCGTAATTGAAGGGCTCTGCGAATGACACTATTTAATTCTTTGGAAAATTTGGATCTGCCTTTACCTCGTCGATCTGTTGAGTGTGGCGGTTACTGTGCGCTGCAATGAAAAGGATCATCTGGTAGCAGTCGAATGAACCGGGCGCTAATGTTACAACATGGTTGCGCAGATCGTCGTTTGTTGACTTCACATAATCGATCAGTTTTTCACGATCGGTTTTGAAAGAACTTAACGCTTCATCGAGGGATTTATAAGGCGTGTTCTGCGGTTCAAATGGCGGAAATGTCTTTACTTTCTTTTCACGGCTTTCTACCATTTGCACCAACTGTTCATCACTAGCTTTTATTGCACTGCGTTTGTCAGGATTGGCACTCGCCTGGATCGTGCTGTCGGTGAGATGCCACAGATCTTTTTCAGTGATGGCAATATGTTTTACGCATTCAAGAACACTCCATCTATCAGGAGCCGCCTTGAAATTCAACTGGGCGTCGCTCAGCCCGGCAACTGCATCGATAACGCCCTGCTCTGTTTTCTGTAAAAGGTCAATCGCGTTTTTCCTTTCCTGTTCGCTGATAGAGTTATCGTTGGTCTTAAAGGCGAACAACATCATCGCCGCGCAAAGAATTGATAGTTTTTTCATGAAATTTTATGTTTGATGATGAAAAATTAAGTCCCATTGTTCTTAAAAATTTGATCCGTCGCCTCACGTCTGTTTTCCGTTTTAATTAAAACGTATGAACTTTTATAAAACGGACAGATTGCAGTAGTTTTTTTGTATCACCTGCTTAGCAAGCCTGCATCAAGCACAAACTGTGAGCCGGTCACAAATCTTGACTTGCCGGAAGCAAGGAACACCACTGCGTTTGCCACGTCTTCCGGTTCAACCCATGGAACCGGCAGAAGATTGCCGGCGCTTCGTTCGGCGATTTCTTTTGCAGTCGTTCCTTCCATTTCAGCGAGTCCATCATTCATTGGCGTGTTAACACCGGTTGGATGAATTGAAACAACCCGGATATTAAACGGCGCCAATTCAATGGCCCACGATTTAGTGAGTCCGGTAAGTCCCCATTTTGAAGCGGCATAATGGCTGAGCCTGTTCATTCCGCGAAGGCCCGCCACCGATGAATTGTTTATTATAACACCCGACCGTTGTTCGATCATCACCGGAATGATTCTTCGTGCCATCATCCACGCTCCTTTTAGATTGATATCAAGCATCGAGTCCCATTCGTGTTCCGTTAATTCGTGGGCAAGTCCATACGCACAAATGCCGGCGTTGTTAAATAAAATGTCAAGGCGCCCGAATTGTTTTTTTGCAGAGTTTACCGCATCTGTTACATCAGCGTCGTTTCTTACATCGCCTTTGCAGGCAACGCATCGCACGCCGAGCGCTTCAATTTCTTTTTTTAATGCAGCAAGATCATCTTCGGACGCCAAATTGTAAGCGGGATAATCCAGTTGGCGTGCAATATCGAATGCAGCGATGTGCACACCTTCTTTCGCCAGTGCGAGCGCAGTGGCTCTTCCCTGCCCATGCGCGGCGCCGGTTATAAATGCAACTTTATCTTTCAGATCAAACATCATATCGGTGAAAGTGAATTAGGCAAATATTGATGCAGGTAATCGTCTATATCTGTCTGAATAACGTTATTGAAAATATTTGTGGCGATCATTTGGCCGGCAAAGGCAATAAGGAGAACCATTTCTTCATTGGTGAAATACTCTGCGGTCTTCGCGTAAAGCTCCTCGTCTACATGGCCTTGCTGAACCGCGATGGCGCTTCCAAAATCAAGCACTTGTTTTTCAAACGCGCTCAGTTCCAGGCTTTCAGGATTTTCCCCTTTGTCGATCATCATCTTTCTGAAATACGTGGTGCACAATGGGCAATTAGATGCATAGGAGACTGACCACGCAAACAAATACGCCAATCGCTCGCCGAGGAATTTTTTCATCTCTTCGTACAAAACATACCATTGCATATATACTTCAAAGGCTGGCAGCGAATGAGCGAGTGTTGCCTTCATATTTGTGATCCGTGTGTGATAAGTTCTCACATGGTCATCAAATACTTTTTGTAAAGGCTGCGGAACATCTGTTTTTAAAACCGGATTTATTCTTGGCATAAAAAGAATGTCAACAAAATTAGGATGTGTCGAATAAGAAACGCGATTTTTTGGTGGCCAAACGTTGCGGGTGTGCCGATTTGTTTTTCAAATAATTACTAAATTTATCGTCCTAGTTGTGCTAAAAAATAACTGCTTGAAAAAAATAGCCATTCGTTCTTTGCTCGTGCTCGTCGGCATTGCGCTTGCATGGAGCATCCATTACGCATGGGTCTCTTTTCCACTCATCAATGGTTTCGATGCAAAACAGGTGTGCACCTGCGTGTTTGTTTCAAACCGCACGATTGAAGATCTTGATACGAATGAGATGTCAACCTTCCCGTTCAGTCTAGGCAGTTACAAGGTAAATAAAGACGATTCTTCTGTTACATCTTCTGTATGGGGAATGGCAACCAAAAAAGCAATTTACAGGAAGGGTATCGGTTGCACCCTGATCAACGATGCTGCAGAAAAGGAAGTTCGTTCGCAGACATTTAATATACCTGCTCCGCCGGTGATCAATGGCGACAGTATTCAATGGCCGTATGGAGATAAGCTCGTAGATACTCTTCCTTCAAATATCGATGTGGCTAAATTGAAAGCTGCAGTTGACAAGGCGTTTACAGAGCCGTATCCCGGTAAAAAACAACGCACACGTGCCGTTGTAGTAGTCGATAACGGGCAGCTTGTTGCAGAAAAATATGCACCCGGCTTCGACCGGAAAACAAAAATGTACGGTTGGTCGATGGCGAAGAGTTTCACTGGCGCACTGATCGGAACACTTGTGCAACACAATAAGCTGGATATAGAACAACCGGCCCCGGTTCCGGAATGGCAAAATGCGAATGATCCACGGCACAAGATCACAATTGAAAATTTACTACAACAGACAAGCGGTCTTGATTTTGCCGAAGATTACACAAAAGCAAGCGAAGTAACCAATATGCTTTACAAAAAAGACGATATGGCCGCCTATGCGGCGAGTGTTCGCCTGGCACATGATCCCGGAACGGTGTTTAATTATTCCAGCGGTAACAGTAACATACTGTCACGCGTCATCCGGCAAACGGTCGGCGAAAAAAAGTATGCCGCGTACCCATTCGACGCATTGTTTTATAAGATCGGCATGTACAGCGCGTCGATGGAACCAGATGCTTCAGGAACGTATGTTGGCTCTTCTTACATCAATGCAACGGCAAGAGATTATGCACGTTTCGGCTTGCTTTACTACAACGACGGCGTTTGGAATGGTGAAAGAATTTTACCGGAAGGTTGGGTGAAACAAACTGCAATTGCACCGGCATGCAACAAATCAAAAAAATATGGTTACCAGTTTTGGCTCAATGGCGTGCAGTTGAATGATTCCTCTAAGCGTTTGTTCCCCGATGTACCCGCTGACATGTTTTATTGCGATGGCTACGCTTACCAGGATATCTATATTATTCCTTCAAAAAAACTTGTGGTCGTCCGGCTGGGATTAACGCTCGACAGATCATTTAATGAAAATGAATTTTTGAAAAATATAATTGATGCAATTAAACAATAGTTCGCTTCATTCAATCGCATGCCCAAACCGAATGATGTGCCCGTCGGGATCTTCCACGAGCATCTCTCGCATGAACCACTCCATGTCTTTTGGTGCTGAGAGGATTTTTGCGCCACGCGCGTTAATCGTTTGGTAGTACTCGTCTACGTTGTCAACATTAATTGCGATCCATGTGCCCGGTTGCCCCTGGCCCTTCAGACAAAAAAATAATCTTACAGAATCTTTCGATACACCGCCGAAAGTGGTTGGATGGTCCCAGGCCCATTTTTCGTCGAAAGCAAGTTGTTCCATATAGTAGGCGATACTTCTTTCAACATTTTCAGAATACAGGATAGGAACGATTCCTTCAAATGCCATTACTGTAAATTTTATTACAAGTTAAACAATAAAGATTACGCGGATTGTTCACGGTGCTTTCGTCTTTCGTTCGTCGGTATGATACATGATCGCGTCTACGCGCTCGTCCATCTGCTTATCGTTTTTCGCATGACCGGCGTAAAACTCTTCATAAAATGCTTTTATAATTGCTGTTAACGGAGTCGCCAGCAGGGCGCCAACAAATCCGAACGCGGAACCCATGATCAATAAAACGATGATAGTGGAAACAGGGTGTAATTTCATTGTTGAAGACCGTATTCTTGGCAACACAAAATCGCCCATTATTTCATCTAGTACAAGAAAGAATATTGTCACCCACAAAGCAGTAAGCGGATTGATCGACAATGCAACGAGGATCGGCGGGACAGCCATAATATAAAACCCGATCTTCGGAATTAACTCTGCGAAAAAAGTTATCGCTCCCCATACCCAGGCGCCCGGCACATTCATGATGCTGAGAAAAGCAGTAACACAAGCCGCGTCGATGCTCCCACCAATGAGGTTTGATTTTATCCAACCGTTCAGCATAACGGATGTCTTGTACAAAGCATTTTTTGCCTTCTCTCTTTTTGGAACCGGGAACATGGAAAAATAGATCTCGAAAAGTGGGCGGGGGTTAACAACTGCATAGATCACCAGGCTCATAAAGATGATGAAAATAAGAAGCGAGCTCAATAATGAAAGTGAATATGTGCCCACACTGACAAGTGTATCAGGAAGAGATGAAATTAGTTGGGAAAGTATAGCGCCCTCGTCCGCAATTTCAGCGCTCAGTTTCGGATAGTCTTTGAACCAGGAAGCGATGTTTTTCGAAAGCTGGTCTGCGTACGCGGGCAGGTTCGTGATAAGGGCCGTTAGCTGCACGCTTATCTTAGGAACAATAAGCCAGCACAATAGCACAATCCCGGCGGCGATCAGCGCAAACACGATCAGGCATGCCCAGCCTCTGCGGATCTTCTTTTTTTCGAGCCACGCCACCGGCACATTAATTATCAGCACCAGTATTAGTGCCAGGAGTATCAGCAGGATTACGTTTATTATTTTAAACAAGAACCAAAGCAGCACAATGAGAAGGGAGGCGTACAATAAAGCTCTCGTCAGGATCTTGTATAAATTATCGGTGGCCATCGAAAATTTTAATTAGCCTCATCATATTCGTCAATACAAATTATATCAACCACTTCTCCTATCATGCAACTACTCACTAAATCAGACCGCACACGATAGTTTACCGCCACAGATTTATTGTCGACGAATTCAAAATCAAAATCGGAAAGATTAGTTGGCTCCAGGTAATCTCCATTGTCTAATCTCAAAGCCCATCTGCATCCGTCCAACCCTGTTTTATTTATAAGCATTGCATGTGTAACGTCGCCGCACTTTTCAGATTTCACCGCACCATTATCTCCACTGTCTTTTTTCGAACAGCCCTGGAACAGTACCAGGCTTAAGACGAAAATTGATAAGAATTTCATGTCTGAAAATTTATCTAATATAAAAAAAATCCGGGCTTATTTCAAGCTTCACCAGCGACTGTGCGTGTAGTTAACGATCATCATCATCGGTTTCAGCGCTCGTTGTCGTTACATTCATCTTCGTTTGTATGGGATGAAGGGCCGAAGAATGATCGATAAAAATGAATGCGTCGTAGCGTTTTGCAGGAATGGACTCGCTTGCACCTGATCGTTGATACGGCAGATATAACACGCCGATGCTTCTCATGTATATCCATTTATTTTGGAGGGTTGCGTTGTTGCGACTTTCGCTGAATAAAATGTATTTGTTGTTTTTGTCAAGGTTATGCAATATGTCGTCCCAACTACCGGGCTCAGCAGGTGCTAAACCCATTGTTTCTGGAGCGCCACCCCATATCCGCGAGGCGGTCACCGTGCCTGAGTATGTGCCAAAGCCGGTGACAAAAACACTGGTGTCGCCGAGGGCAGATTTCAAAATCTCACCAACGCTTGTGCGGTTA
>DASQJI010000486.1:0-4162 GCA_035631175.1 Parafilimonas sp. | reverse complement strand
CAAACGCAATCAGTAAAACGAATTCTGCAGTCGACGAGTTCCAGGTAACAGTTTCGCCAAACCCATCCACATCAGAGTTCACACTGGTAACACGGTCAGTTGACTTTGCTGCATTCGAAGTGAGAGTGGCTGATATGTACGGTAAGATTGTTTACACAGCTAAGGGTTCAGCCGGCCAGGTTTTGCGGTTCGGTGCCAACTTTATTCCGGGCGTCTATATTGTTGACATTTTCGAAAACAATAGAAGAAAAACGCTTAAGGTAATTAAAGCGAACTAGACCTTATCCTGCTGCACATCCCGAAGATTATTTTTTAAATCAAAAACCCCTTTATGAATGCTAATCTATCTTTCAAACACCCTGCAAAATTTGCAGTAATTCTTTTAATCAGCATTTTAGCCGGTTTCGCCACTTTCGCTCAAACGCCATGTGCAGGCGATAGTACTACGGCTGATTTTAGCGCGGGCAGAACATCAGGTACTTATATTTCTTCAGGCGGTGACGGAGAGGTAACTCTTTCCCCTGTCCGTGCTTCTGAATTCACTGAGTTCCCACCAGTTGAAGAATGGAATGCTTTCCCGTGGAAAACCGGAGGCAGTGCGACCGTGGCCGACGGATCGCTCACAGTTGACGGAGCGAGATTTAATACGGAGCCCGAGACACTGGCCTTTGGCCCCGGAAGCGCATTGGAGTTTGTGGCCACCTTTGCTTCGACAACGTTTCAGCATATTGGTTTTGGCGGAGGTACTGACGCCACAGCCGATGGTGGGATATATTGGGGACAGCATGCTTGGGCCATGTTCAGCACAGGAGACAACGGAATATTGAAGGCAAGAACCTTCGATGGAACCAACGCGTCTAACTTTGAGATACCAGGCACATATACTGGCGCGCCCCACCTGTATCGCATAGAATGGATAGCGCCGTCAACTTTCAACTATTACATAGACGGTGCTCTCGTTCATACGGAATCCGCGATATCGATTTCTGAGTCCATGCGCGTTGCCATCAGCGATTTTGATCCAGGAACCCCGCTTACTGTTGATTGGATCCGTCTATCACCACCATACTCGACATCGGGAACATTTGAATCACGCGTGTTTGACGCCGGCTCTATGAGTGCCTGGGGCATCGCTTCCTGGATAGCGGATGTGCCTGCAAACACGGCCTTAACTATCAGCGTGCGCACTGGCAATACAGCAGTACCTGATAATAAATGGACGGACTACACAGTCGTTTCCAACGGCGATGACATCGGAACGGCTTCCCGATACATTCAATACAAAGCAGAATTTACAACTACAGAACCCACAGTAACGCCGGTGTTAAGCAGTTTTTCAATCAGCAACTGTATAGCATGCACGTTAAAAGCGGCCATACTCAGCCAGACAAACGTTACGTGTGCTGGCGGCGATGATGGCTCGGTGACAATTGTGGCGAAGAAGGGAACCGCTCCTTATCAGTACAGAAAAAATCAGAACGGCGTCAGCCAAACTGATGCTACATTGAGCAATTTAAAGGCTGGTGATTGGAAAATATTTGTTACAGACGCAAACGGTTGCACAGTCATTGTAAAAGTGACGATCACGGAACCGGCACGGCTCCAACTCATCAACGTAGAACAAACCAACGTATCCACCGCTGGCGGTCACGACGGTTCTGTGAAAGTGTCGGCAACCGGAGGCACAGCGCCATACCAATATAAAAAGGGAAAAAATGGCACCTATAGCTCCGACTCATTATTCACACGTCTAAAAGCCGGCAGTTATAAGATCTTTGCCAGGGATACAAATGGGTGTGAGACCACTTTAAATGTCACCATTACGGAACCGTCTGCAGCAGTGAGCCAGAGTTCTGCTAACGCGCTAACGAACAACCTGGATCTTAGCTTCCAGGTTACACCAAATCCAACCACGACCGATTTCAGGGTGACGATAAATGGCAACATGAACGAACCGGTTTCCATTAATGTCTTCAATATGTTCGGAGCAAGCGTTTATAAGGCGAGCGGCTCTATAACTAAGGTCTACGGTTTTGGTAGCGAACTATCACCCGGCATATATGTTCTTGAAGTTAGCCAGGGGTCAAAAAAGAAAACTACGAAGATTGTAAAGCAGTAAATGATTCGATTTGAAAACCGTCTCATAACCGTGAGACGGTTTTTTTATGCATTGTCAGCAGCCGGACTTAATCGCCCGACCCTGGCGGTCATCATCTTTGCAAAAGCTGAATATCCAAAATACACGCCCGCGAATGATGCGAGTATATCGAGACGGTCGAATGTTCTCCCGAATATCGGAACCAGTTGAAGATATTCGTTAATGATCACGAGCAACAGCCCAAACCAGCAAGTGAGCTTCAAGTCATTCACATCACGCAACAAAAAATATTTTCTGAACAACCAACAGGCGCCAAAGGGTAACAAAAAGGAGCCGATGAAATTTGGTGCAACACCAACAGCAGGAGTAAGCCATTCGGCGTAGATATGAAAAGGCCGAATAACGAACTTGATCGCCCAGATGATTAATGTGCCGCTGATCACGATAAATCGCGAGACATTTCTTAGTTGCTGCATAATGTTGGATAAGAAATAAAAATAAGGAAATGCAGAAGCGGACTATTATATGCTGCACTTATTTTTTCGGAAATAACAAGCAATTTAATCATTGAGATGCTCGATCGGTTTTTTCCAGATCGAGACGTAGAACCAAATCAATGCAAACAGGCTGACCAGCAGCCACACATAAAACACAATGTTACTCCAGTGGATCTTGTCTTCGAAAAAAGCGTAATTATACCGGATGCCGATTGCGATATTGACCGACATCCAGAGCACGAGGAGGGAGATCGTTGTAACGAGTCGCTTGAAAAATTCTCTTATTGACGGTTCCATGCGAATTGAATCAAGTCGGCAAAAACGAAAGCAAATTACGACTATTGCCTCAAGGAAAAGATTTGCCGCATTACTTTACTTTTGCGCTCTAATAAGAAATTATGGTCGACAGAAGGGTGGCGCCCGCTATAATTGATGCCACGGATTTTAATCTTCATCTCAAACCGTATAATTACTTCAACCTTGAAAATAATGTACCTGTATACGCAATCCACGCGCCTGAGCAGGAAGTGATCATGGTGGAATGGGTGTTCTATGCGGGCAACTGTTACGAGGAAAAAAACATCCAGGCTGCCTCGGCAAACTACCTGTTGAAGAACGGGACCCGTAACAAAACGGCTTTTGCGATCAACGAGCATTTCGAATTTTATGGCGCTTATTTAAACAGGCATTGCTATAATGAAACCGCTTCTATCACATTACACAGCCTGAGCCGACACCTGCCCGAATTATTACCGGTAGTTGCAGAACTTTTAACCGATTCGATCTTCCCGGAAGAGGAGCTTTCAATTTACAGGCAAAATCAAAAGCAAAGCCTGGCAGTCAATCTGAAAAAATGCGATTTTGTTGCTAACCGTTTAATAGACGAGTATGTCTACGGCTTTACGCATCCATATGGCAAATATGCGTCAACACTTGACTACGATAATGTGCAGCGGAATGACCTTATTCGTTTTTTCGATGAGTTTTACCTGAATGGTAAGTGCATGTTGTTCGTGGCCGGAAATCTGCCGCCGGATATTGATAAATTGCTCAACCAGCATTTTGGCTCACTGCAGCTGAATAAAAAAGAGGCGCCGTTAATTCGTTACGATCCTAATCCGTCCGCAGAAAAAAAGCATAAGCTTATCAATGATGCAAATGGCGTCCAGGCTGCAATACGACTATCGAGAGTTTTTCCTAACCGGCATCATCCTGACTTTATAAAAGCGCAGGTGTTGAATAATATATTTGGTGGATACTTTGGTTCGCGGCTCATGAGCAATATTCGCGAAGAGAAAGGGTATACGTATGGCATCCATAGTTATCTTGAAAATCATATTCATGAAAGCGCGTGGACCGTTTCTACGGAGGCGGGTCGTGATGTTGCTGAAGCTACCATTGAAGAAATATATAAAGAGATGCAACGTTTATGCGATGAGGTAGTAGATGAAGAAGAACTCCATCTCGTACGGAATCATATGATAGGAAGTATCCTGGGAGACCTGGACGGACCATTCCAGATCATTAGCCGATGGAAGAACTACATATTGAACAATCTTACTGCAGA